>JAESTN010000196.1 GCA_016763595.1 Flavobacteriaceae bacterium
ATAATAGAATATCAAAATAGAGAACGACGCTTTGGTAAAACAAGCGAACAAATTAAAACAACAAATGAGTAAATACACTTTTGTAGTACTATTTTTATTAAGTTTTTTAACTGTACATGTAAATGCACAAGAAAAAGAAATTAAGAAAACAGAAATTACCAATTCTAAGGATACAATTCCGACAATAAAAAAACCAATAACTAAGAAGCCATCTCAAACATCTTATGTACTAGGAAAAGAATATGTTTTAGGAGGAATTACTGTGACTGGACTTAAAAAATACAGTGAAGAAACTGTGAAAATTTTCACAGGCTTAAGAAATGGGCAAACAATAAAATTACCTGGAGACAAGTTAACCAGCGCTATTAAAAAACTCTATAAAAGCAAACAATTTAGCAATGTAGATGTATACTTAGATAAATTAGATGGAAATACAGCCTACTTACGATTTGATGTAAAGGAATTGCCTCAGCTTAATCAGGTAACGATAACAGGTATAAAAAAATCTAAATCAAAAGAACTAACAAAAGAAACAGAGTTAAAGAAAGGAACAATGGTTACCGATAACTTAATTGTAACTTCAAAAAACTATTTTAAAAAGAAATATACAGACAAAGGATTTCTAAAAACGAAAGTTTCTATCAATACCGTAAAAGACACATCCGATGTAAATGTGGTAAACATGTCTGTTCATATTGACAAAGGAACACGTATTAAAATCAAAGACATTCTATTTATAGGAAACAAAGCTTTTTCTAATAAAAAACTTAGAAAGTCTATGGAAAACACCAAACAAAAGTTTTTTGGTAGGTTCTGGAAATCTTCTAAATATATCGATGATAAGTACAAAGAAGATTTAGAAAATATTTTAGATCAATATAGCAGAAAAGGATTTAGAGATGCTCGAATTTTAAGCGACCGATTAGTTTATAACGATGACAACACGATCAGTTTAGAGATTGAAATTGAAGAAGGTAAACAATACTACTTTAGTGATATTTTATTTGTTGGTAATAAAAACTATAGTGACGAATTCTTACAAAGTATTTTAAAAATTGGTAAAGGAGACATTTATAATGGTGCAGTTCTTAAAGAAAGAGTAACTGGTGATAACACTCCAGATTCTAGAGATATTCAAACACTATATCACAATAGTGGTTATTTGTTTGCTGGAGTTAATGCTGTAGAAACAAAAGTTGTTGATGACTCTATTACTGTAGAAATCAGAATTAGAGAAGATGAACAAGCAAGAATTAAAAAAGTAACTGTTATTGGTAACGAAAAAACCAATGATCATGTTATTTATAGAGAATTAAGAGTAAAGCCAGGAGATTTATTTAGTAGGTCAGCAATTATTAGATCTATTAGAGAAATAGGACAATTAGGTTTCTTTGACACGAATGTAACTCCAGATGTAAAACCAGATTACCAAAATAAAACTGCAGATATTGACTTTACTGTTGTAGAAAAAGGCGGAAGTCAAATAGAACTACAAGGTGGTTATGGTGGTGGAGCGTTTATTGGTACATTAGGTTTATCTTTTAATAATTTCGCTATCAAAAACCTTTTTAAGAAAGAGGCATACAAACCATTACCTACTGGTGATGGGCAAAAGCTATCTTTACGATTACAAGCAAGTAGAACTTATAGTACCTATAGTTTTTCATTCACAGAACCTTGGCTAGGGGGTAAAAAACCACAATCATTTTCTTTTTCTGTTTACAACTCTAATCAATATCAATATGATTACACTACAGGAATCATTGATAAAGATCAAAGTTTAAAAATTATTGGAGCAACTATTGGTCTAGGAAGACGTTTGCAATGGCCAGATGATTATTTTCAATTATCACAAACGATCAGTTATCAAAGTTTTAATTTAAATAATTATGGATTTAGAGTAGGAACCGATATTTTAAGTAATGGAAGCTTAAACAATTTGGCTTACAACATTAGCCTTTCGAGAAATTCTACTGGACCCTCATTAATTTTCCCTACCTATGGTTCTGAATTTACTATAGGCGCAAAATTCACATTTCCATATTCATTGGTAAACAACAAAGATTACTCTGAACCATCAAACCTTAATGCTACCGAAAAAAACGACTACTTGGCTGATAAATATAAGTGGATGGAATACTATAAAATTAGTTTTAAAGGGAAATGGTATACTGCATTTACAAACAAGTTGGTTTTAATGATGAATGCAGAAGGAGGCTTCTTAGGACACTATAACAATAAGGTTGGAGCAACACCTTTTGAACGGTTTTTTGTTGGAGGAGATGGACTCGCTGCTTATCAATTAGATGGTAGAGAAACTATAGGCTTAAGAGGATATGAAAACAACAGATTATCTTCAACAATTGGAGGAACCATCTATAATAAATTTCAATTAGAATTAAGGTATTCAATTACCGATAAACCTGCTGCATCAATTTACACTTTAGGTTTTTTAGAAGCGGGGAATTCTTATGACAATTTTAGTAGTTTTAATCCGTTTGAATTAAAAAGATCTGCTGGGGTTGGAGTCCGTATATTTATGCCTGCCTTTGGTTTATTAGGTATTGATTTTGCACATGGTTTTGATTCATTACCACTATACAACAATACACCTAATGCACCGAAATCGGGATGGCAAACTCACTTTATAATAGGAAGACAATTCTAAAATAAATGTGAAAATTTTGTACGAAACAATTTTTGGCATGATTCTTTCAAAATAATAACTAATTAACAATGAAAAATTTAATAACAGTAATCGTTCTTTTCTTTTCAATACAAATTAGCATTGCCCAAAAAAGCCAAAGTATTGCTTATATAGATATGGAATACATTTTAGAGAATGTTCCTGAATATGTAACTGCTGAAAACAATTTAAAAACAAAGGTTGAAACTTGGAAAGCGAAGTTAAAAAAGCTTGAGCGACATATAGAAGTTCTTAAAACAGATTTGGCAAACGAAAAAGCAATTCTAACGAACGATTTAATTGAAGAAAGAGAAGAAGACATTATTATTAAACAAGAAGAACTAGCAAGACTAGAGTCTCTATATTTTGGTCCAAATGGGGATATGTTTTTGTTAAGAAAACAATTAATTAAGCCCATTCAAGATTTAGTTTACAATTCTATTCAAGGAATTGCAAAAAGAAAAAAATATGACTTTGTTTTTGATAAATCTAGTGAATTAGTGATGCTATATTCGAATAAAAAATACGATATTAGCGAACTCGTTTTATCAAGCATCGTTAAAGATAGAAGAATTAAAACTTCTAAGAAAAATATTTCAGCGAAGAAAACCGAAGCGTTGAAAAAACTTGAAGCTATTAAACAAGCAAAGCTTAAGAAGAGAGAAGCATTAAAAAAATCGATTCAAGCCAAAAGAGCGGCTAAATTAAAAGAGAGAGACGCAAAAAGAAAATTATTACTAGAGAAAAAGAAGAAAACAAAGAAAAGTTAACAATAAAAAATAAATTAAATTTAAACAAGGAGAGATGAAACAATTTAAGAAGTTACTATTAATCGCTGTATTTATGTTAGGTGCTGTTGGAGTTACAAATGCACAAAAAATAGGACATGTAGATACTGCGAAACTTTTTCAAGAAATGCCAGGAACAATAAAAATGAAGGCTGAACTTGAAAAAATGAGTAAAACTTACAGAGACGAGATTGTTGCTTTAGAAAAAAGGTTACAAGACAAACTTAAAAGGTACGAAGCTGAAGCTAAGGCTCAAACCCAAGACACCAACGCTAAAAGACAAGCTGAAGTTCAGCAAGATGGTGCAAGGGTTCAACAAGCAAAACAATTTGCTACTCAGGAGTTGCAGAAAAAGGAAGCTGAATTATCTAACCCTTTAATTATAAAAGCGCAACAAGCAATTAAAGATGTTGCAGCTGAAAAAGGATTAATTTACATATTCAACTCAGCTCCAGGAGGTGGATTAATTGTTTTCGATAAAGGAATTGATATCTTCAATGCAGTTAAAGCTAAATTAGGATTCTAAGTAGATCTTTTACATATTATCATAAAAAAAACCTACTTTTTAAAGTAGGTTTTTTATTTTTGTTACTATATGAAATCTACTTATAATAATCCAATAGGAATTTTTGACTCTGGAGTTGGTGGCACATCCATCTGGAAAGAAATACATCAACTTCTACCAAATGAGAACACCATATACTTAGCTGATAGTAAATATGCTCCTTATGGTCTAAAGAGCAAAGATGAAATCATCAATCTATCTATAAAAAACACGGAGTATTTATTAAATAAAAACTGTAAGCTTATTGTGGTAGCGTGTAATACGGCAACTACAAATGCCATTTCTCACCTAAGAGAAAAATACAACGTTCCATTTATTGGCATTGAACCAGCAATTAAACCAGCTTCACTAAACACAACAACAAATAACATTGGTATTTTAGCTACCAGAGGCACCTTAAACAGCCTGTTATTTGCGACTACGTCTAATCAATTAAGTGACAAAATAAATATCATTGAGCAAGTAGGTGAAGGCTTGGTTGAACTTATCGAAAAAGGTCAACTATACTCTCCTAACATGACAATACTGTTAAACAAACACATCGCTGTATTCTTAAAGTTCAACATTGATTACTTAGTACTCGGCTGTACACATTATCCCTATTTAATTCCGCAAATACAAAAAATAATTGGCAGTGAAATTAGGATAATTGACTCAGGGTATGCTGTAGCTAAGCAAACAAAAAGAGTCTTAGAAAAAAATAATTTATTGAATTTAAACGGGGCTGACGGCTATAATAAATTCTATTCCAATGCTGACAAAAAGATTTTAGATGATCTTTTATATCAACATAAAAAAGCATCCGTTGATTTCTTAGATTTTTAACCTAAAAAGAAGAATTAATATTAGGACAAGCTGCCGCTCTAGCTCTTTTACAGAATACATTAAACCCTAAAGTAACTTGATGATATGTAGCATCAGAAAAAACAATATTTCCGAGCTGTTTTGTATAGGTATATGAAAGCATCATTTGCTTATAGTTTACCCCAACTATTGGAGTAACATATTGTAAATTCTCTATAGCTCCTTTATCAAAGCTTCTTCTATAAGATAGTGCCGCCCATAAAGTTGCATCACTAAATTTTTTATATGCCTTTATATTAAAGTCTGCAATCGTTTCTCCAGTTCCTTCTCTTAATTGCAACATAAATGAAGGCTCAAATTGAACTTTCTCTCTGTAATTAAAGAAATACCCTGCACTAAAGATGTAGTTTCTTAGGTCTAAAGGTTCTAGACTATTATTCAAATTATTCTTAGCCGATAACAATAAATTTTTTACTGTAAAATAAGAAGAAAAACCTGCTCTATGATAGGCTACACTAAAATCTGCATTAAAATAACTCGAACTTTCAATTAGCTGCTGTACTGCTCTATCTCCAAAAAAGGTTCTTTGATCTGTTTGATTTTGAACCATAGTTGCAGATAGACCAAAAGATAACTGTTCAAAAACACTTCCATTACCCATTTCTAAATGATAGGCATAGGTTGCTTGAATTCCTTTTTGAGAATGAAAACCATTTTTATCATTAAAAGCAACAAAACCCAAGGCCATATTGTCTCCAAACTTATTATGAAAACTTACTGTTTGTAACTCAGGTGCATTTGCAATTCCTTGCCATTGTTTTCTACCTGTAAATCTAATTTTACCACA
>JAESTN010000197.1 GCA_016763595.1 Flavobacteriaceae bacterium
GAATAGCATTATTGGAGCCAATGTCTGTGTGATGGATTCCATTCCACAAAACTCGTTGGTAACGCAACAATCAGAATATAAAATAATCACTAGAAGCCCTCATTGAGGGATTAAATAGTCAAGGTAAATTCTAAATAAAATACATCATTGAATTATCTATTGTTAGATGTGGTGTAAATAACTGAAAGTAATAAGATGAAAATAAAAAGAATTACAGATTGTATCGGAAATACACCTTTGGTAGAAATAACTTCTATTTTGAAAAAAGAAGGTGTTCGATTGCTCTTGAAATTGGAAGGAGAGAACCCAGGAGGAAGTGTAAAAGACCGTGCTGCTTACAACATGATTCATGAAGCCATTAAGCGTAGAAATATCAAAAAAGGTGATTATTTAGTTGAAGCTACAAGTGGTAACACGGGGATTGCTTTGGCATTTATCGCAAAAGTTCTAGAGGTAAATATGGTGTTGGTAATGCCCGAGAATTCAACCGAAGAGCGTGTGAAAACAATGCGTTCTTATGGTGCAGAAGTGATCTTGACGCCAGCTGATAAAGGGATTGAAGGTTCTAGAGATGTGGCGTTGACATTAAAATATAAAAAAGGGTATTTTATGTTGAATCAATTTGAAAATAATGACAATTGGAAAGCACATTACAAAACTACGGGGCCTGAAATTTGGAATGATACAGAAGGTGAAATCACTCATTTTGTATCGGCCATGGGTACAACAGGAACCATTATGGGGGTTTCTACCTATTTAAAAGAACAGAATTCTGATATTATAATTGTAGGTGCACAGCCCAAAGAAGGATCTAAAATACCGGGAATCAGAAAGTGGTCAAAAGAATATATGCCTGGTATTTTTGATAAAAGGAAGGTAGACAAAATACTTGAAGTGAGTGAGAAAGAAGCCAAAATCATGACGCAGAGATTGGCCAATGAAGAAGGTGTTTTTGGAGGGATGAGTAGTGGTGGTGCAGTACATATTGCTTTGCAATTAGCAGAAACAATTAGCAAAGGAATCATCGTGGCTGTTGTTTGTGATCGAGGGGATAGATACTTGTCTTCTAGCCTTTTTGAAAATGAATAACCTTGCCCCCACCGAGCAGAGGTGTTATATAGGAGTCTCTTTTTCGTTTCGGCGAAGCAAAGGGGGAATTAAACCTAATTGGGCTATTGCCAGCGATTGAAAATCTTTTTTAAAAAAGGTGTAAATGAGAAAAATAATACGTTAATTTGCACTTTAGTTCATTAACTTAATACGAATGTTATCAAGAAAGGTGGAGGGATTAGACCCGTTGAAACCTTAGCAACCCTTTGTGCAAACAAAGAAGGTGCTAAATTCTACTTTAATGCTGTTATGATAACAGTATTTAAGAGAGATAACGGAAAGAACTTTCCTCTTTTCCTGATAACTTCTACTATTCAATATCAGGAATGTCAAACATACATAAAGAAATACAAAAACGAATTCTCGTGCTCGATGGCGCAATGGGAACTATGCTTCAAGCCTATAAATTTTCGGAAGAAGATTTTCGAGGAGAGCGATTTAAAGAATACCCAACTTCACTAAAAGGAAACAATGATTTACTGTCTCTAACACAGCCTACTGCTATTAAAGAAGTGCATGCAGCCTATTTTGCAGCAGGAGCAGATATTATAGAGACCAATACTTTTTCTGGGACTACTATAGCCATGGCAGATTACCAGATGGAAGATTTGGTATACGAATTGAATTACGAATCTGCAAGAATAGCCAAAGAAGTTGCAGACGAATTTACAGTAAAAGAGCCACATAAACCAAGATTTGTAGCAGGTTCAATTGGACCGACAAATAGAACAGCAAGTATGTCTCCAGATGTAAACGACCCTGGGTATAGAGCCGTTACTTTTGATGAATTGCGTGTTGCTTATAAACTACAAGTAGAAGCTTTGTTAGATGGTGGTTCTGATCTTTTATTAGTAGAAACTGTTTTTGATACCCTGAATGCTAAAGCTGCATTGTTTGCAATTGAAGAAGTAAAAGCCGAACGTAAAATTGAAGTTCCAGTGATGTTAAGTGGTACTATTACTGATGCTAGTGGTAGAACCTTATCTGGGCAAACAGCCGAAGCTTTTTTAATTTCTGTATCGCATATTCCGTTATTGTCTGTTGGGTTTAATTGTGCTTTAGGAGCCAATTTATTGCAACCGCACTTAGAAGCAATTGCCTCAAAAACTGAATTTGCTATTTCAGCACACCCGAATGCAGGATTGCCTAATGCTTTTGGAGAATATGATGAAACGGCAGAAGAAATGGCAGATCAGATTGAAGAATATTTAAAGAAAGATTTGATCAATATTATAGGAGGTTGTTGCGGAACAACACCAGAACATATAGCCGCAATTGCAGAATTGGCGACTAAATACCAACCGAGAAAATGCAAATAAGACAAGAAAAATATTTGAAACTATCAGGTTTAGAACCCTTAGTTTTAAATGAGAATAGCAATTTTATCAATGTTGGTGAGCGCACAAATGTTGCGGGATCTCGTAAATTTTTACGATTGATAAAAGAAGAGAAATTTGATGAAGCATTGGCAATAGCCAGACATCAAGTAGAAGGAGGGGCACAAATCATTGATATAAATATGGATGATGGTTTGATTGACGGAAAAGAAGCAATGGTTCGTTTTTTAAACTTGATAGCTGCTGAGCCAGATATTTGTAGAGTTCCGTTAATGATCGATAGTTCGAAATGGGAGATTATAGAAGCAGGACTGCAAGTTGTACAAGGGAAATCTGTGGTGAATTCTATTTCTTTAAAAGAAGGAGAAGAAAAATTTATATGGGAAGCAACTCAGATTAAAAGATATGGAGCCGCGGTAATTGTAATGGCCTTTGACGAAGTTGGTCAGGCTGATAATTACAAAAGAAGAATTGAAATTGCAGAACGATCATATAGAGTATTGGTTGATAAAGTAGGTTTTGCTTCGGAAGATATTATTTTCGATTTGAATATTTTTCCTGTGGCAACAGGAATGGATGAACACAAAAAAAATGCCGTCGATTTTATTGAAGCAACGCGTTGGGTGAGACAAAACTTGCCAAATGTAAGTGTAAGTGGAGGTGTTAGTAACGTGTCATTTTCATTTAGAGGAAATAATACGGTAAGAGAAGCAATGCATTCCGTTTTCTTGTATTATGCAATTCAGGCAGGAATGAATATAGGGATTGTAAATCCAGCAATGTTGGAAATTTATGATGACATCCCGAAAGATTTATTAGAACATATTGAAGACGTTGTTTTAAATAGAAGAGACGATGCAACAGAACGTTTATTAGATTTTGCTGAAACTGTAAAAGGGGTTAAAAAGCAAGACGAAGCAAAAATATTGGAATGGCGAAGTTTGCCGTTGCAAGAAAGAATTACACATGCATTGGTTAAAGGAATTGATGCTTTTATTGTTGAAGATGCAGAAGAAGCTCGGTTGGCAGCAAAAAAACCAATCGAAGTTATTGAAGGGAATTTAATGGTTGGAATGAACGTAGTGGGAGATTTATTTGGAGCAGGGAAGATGTTTTTGCCTCAGGTAGTGAAATCTGCTCGGGTCATGAAAAAAGCTGTTGCCTATTTAAACCCTTTTATCGAAGCCGAAAAAGGAGAAGAGCAAAAGGCACTGGGTAAAATATTGATGGCAACAGTAAAAGGTGATGTACATGATATTGGTAAAAATATTGTGAGTGTTGTTTTGGGATGTAACAATTATGAAATTGTTGATTTAGGTGTGATGGTTCCTCCCGAAAAAATTATAGCAGC
>JAESTN010000198.1 GCA_016763595.1 Flavobacteriaceae bacterium
AAACTAAAGTGTCCGGTTTCTTTTCTTATGCTTCCATTAACATCTTCTAATACAGCATTAAACCAATAATCGTTTGAAGGTAATTTTTTCCCATTGTAGGTTCCATTCCAACCTTGTCCGTCTTTATCAGTAATTAAGGCTACAACTTTACCATATCTATCAAATATCTCAACTCTAGCAGATGTGTAGAAACCATTATTTGATCCTAAAATTTTCCAGGTATCATAAATCCCATCATTATTTGGAGTAAAATGTCTTTGAAAAAACAAGAAAGATAATTTTTGACTTGATGTGGTACCACATCCATTTACATCTCTGATGTAGACCGTGTTTAGTCCCGGTTTAACTTCATTAAAAGTGAAAGATAAGTTCTCTGGTCCTTTGGTAAAATTAGCAGGGCTTGTACTGTTTATTGCATATTCATAATCTCCAATTCCCGATATTTTTATATTGAGAATATTCTCATTAGGATTGTCAACATTATCTATTAAATCAGTAGAAACAATTAAAGCTTTGTTCGACTCTAAAAGATCAAAAGTATTATAACCTAAACTAGAAGTATCATCACTAGGATCTGAAGCTACGTTTTGATAATTTCTGTACGCTTCAACTTTATAGGTTCCTTGTACATTCGCTTTATGTATAGCACTTGTTGCTCCTGTAATTAGATTTCCGTTTAAAAACCACTGGTACGTATCTGTGGTAATTCCTGTATCTGCATTTAAATCAAGAGTAATTAATTGAGGATTATCAATAGGATTGTTTACACATAAATACTGTGGGTTTATATCTCCTTGTGGAATGGGTCTTGTATTTACAAAAATGTTGAATTGGCCGACTCCAGAACAAGCACTAGTTCCTGTTGTTGAAATTCTAACAAAGACGTTCGCATTATTGGTGAAAAGGTCATCATTAAAAGGGACAACAATTTGATTTGTTTGTAATGTTGCGTCATTTGCAGTTCTGTAATATTCAAAGGTATGTGTAGCCGCAGAAAATGCACCTCCAGAGTTTGAAATAATATCAGTTGTTTTAAGATTGAAATCATAAAAAACATTCGCAGAGCCAATACTGTTTCGTGCATTTGGATCTGAAGCGTTTAAGTCTGATTCTGTTAAATAGATATCAGGATAATTCGCTAAAGAAGTAGCGTTTGTTTTTAATTCGATTTCACCAAATGTTTCACAACCATTTACATTTGTTGCTCTGATTATAAGTTTGTAATTACTGATGTTTGTAGATGTTTTGTTTCTGTAATTTCCAATGTTTGTAATTGGGTTACTAAAGGTAATATCTGAAGATTCAAAAAATTCAACGACCAACCCTAAAGCACTGTTGGTAAAATCGTCAATTTTAGATTCTAAGTTAAAAGATGTTATACCATCAGCTGGGTTCAAATCAAAATCACATTGCTCATATGTTGGAATAGGAAATAGCTCAGGAGAAGGGACAAATAAAATTTCTACAGAACCATTGTATTTTTTGATTCTACCACAACTATCATTAATCGTCATTTCTAGATTATAGGTTCCAGAGCCAAAACTTGTATGGTCAATTGTTATTTCTCGCGTAGTAATAAGTACGCTAGGATCACCCGTTTTTGTCCATTTAAAAGTAGAACCAGCGAGTCCATCTAATTCTGGTTCAAATGTAAATGAAGTACCAATACAAACTTGATGTGTTCCAAGCGTTAAATTTATTGTTTTTGTGTCGCTATCTAATATTTTTACAGGAGAGAAAAATGATTGAATAAAAGGCGGTAACCCCTCAGATGAAGTTGATCCAGTTCCTAGTAATAGACCTTCCTTCACGTATTCAGAATCATTCCCTATCCTATCTGGGTACTTGATTACGCCTAAATATGATTCCCTACTTCTCGCGTAGTATATTCTACCGTCAATTCCTAATTGTAGAGCTCCTCTAAAACCTGTTTCAGAAACTATTGTTTGTCTAGAGTTATTAATGTCATTAATTGTGGTGTTGTTTAAATTGTATTGATACACAAATGCTGGACCTGGAGCATTACCAGATTGGCTATGTACACCTGTAGAAATATATAGAATACTACTGGTTTGAGAAAACTCAACACCATAACCTCCGGTGCTAATATTTAACCTCATTGAATTGTTAATGGTTCCATCCGATGAATTAAAATTGTATAAAAAAGTAGTATCCCTTTGGTTGGCCAAAACTACATATTTACCATCGGGAGAAATTTTTAATGTTCCTCTTCGCGTATTAATTAATTGACCAAAACTTGAAACTATAGGAGTCGTGTTAACACCGTTTGTGTCAACTTTGTAAGAGTAAAAATTGGAAGTATCTGTAGAGATAATCCAAAAAGTATCGCAGTCAGCTCCTTCAACTGCGGTGACTTTTTCTGACCACCCAGGGGAAGCTGTACCTGAGAGGTTAACTGGCCCTGCTACAATTTCACCTTTGCCACCGTTTTGTGAAATATCAATTGTATAATAATTTAAACCACTTCCAGAATTTGCACCTACTGTGAAAAGGTAATATATATTAGAGTCATTTGGTTTGGGAATTACTAAAGCAGATTGTGTACTTGACGGGTCACCTAAAAGCGCGAGGAAAGAAGATGTTCCATTGGAAAAATTCATTACGGTATGAGATTTATCCCACACGGTTTTTCCATCAGAATAAAACAATAGATTCCCTTGGTCATCAGAAATAGTTGAAGCACCTTCAAAAGTATCTAATTTTCCATTTACTGCTGTAGGTGGAGAAGTAGAAAAATCTAATCCAGCTTTGTGCCCAAAATACCAATAATTAGCTTCTTTCTGACCGTACGTACTAAATGCAATTAAAAATAAAACAACACTTAAAAATATTCTCATTTAACGGATTTTTTATTCGAACGCCAAATATATTTAAAAAGTATTATAAATCTCTCTTTTTTAATAAAGCATATGACAAGTAAATGAAGATTGCTGTCCAAACCGAAACAATTAAGATGTCCGTAGATTGAACAGAGAAATCTTTTGTGATTGGTTCTCCAATAGTCTGCGCTACAGATCTAACAGCATTAAGTCTAGTAAATGGTTCTTTAATTAGGTTAGACATCGCCTCTAGTGGTAAAAATTGCATAATGCTATTTACTTGTTCTGTGGTATTATCAGCAGATTTAAAAGACCAAAATAAATATCCTTTAAGCATAGTTTCTAGTATCAGCCAAATAAAAATAGCTCCAACAGCAAAGGCAGAACGCTTTACTAAGATTCCAAAGAAAAGTCCCATTGAAAAGAATCCAACCAACTTAATAAAGAACGCTAATAAGTAGTTTAAGTCAGAAAATATAATTGAAAATTCATTATAATCAGAATAAATTAGACCAAGAGTCAAAGAGGTAACAAAGACAAAAATTGTTGATACTGCTGCAAAAACAACTACTGTGTAAAACTTAGAAAGAATAAACTCTTTCTTACTCAATCCATCAATAAGGTTTTGCTTTAAGGTTTTGTTACTGTATTCATTTGCCATCATAGAAACAATTACAAGTAATAAAAAGAACTTAAATATTGCAGCCATAAATGTGTTGAAATGCCAGATGTAAGGAAAATTGAATATCCCTTGATCTGCAAGGTGAAATTTCACGATACCAATATCAAATTTTATAGCGGCAATTAAGGCAATTGAGGTTAATAGTGCAAAGTAAATGATAGATAATACTTTACTTGCTTTATTGTGTTTTAATTTATGAAATTCTATATTTAGTAATCTAAACATGGTGTTTTTTTTGAAAGTTGATTAATTGTTGCTTGTTAACTTTAAGAATTGTTGTTCTAAACTTGGTTTACGTTTTACCAAATGAGATAATGTAATTCCGTTTTTGAATAAAAATATATTCATGTCTGATGCGGACATCTCTTCGTTTAGCGTTGCGATTAAAACTTCTTCCTCTTTATTTACAGAACTTATTGAAGAATGTTTTTCAAGGAGCTCAATTAATTGCTTTTCATTTTCTTCAACTTTTAATTCGAATAAACCATTAGAAGCAGTTAGCTCATCGACTCCGCCAGCATATAGCTTTATCCCTTTTCTAATAACTACCACATGACTACAAACTTTTTCAACTTCATCTAATAGGTGAGAGGCGAGTAAAATTGTAGTTCCTTTTTTAGAGATTTCTTTAATAATTTGACGAATCTCGTGTATTCCTTGAGGGTCTAATCCATTCGTTGGTTCATCTAAAATTAAAATCTCTGGATCGTTTAATAAAGCAGAAGCAATTGCTAAACGTTGTTTCATACCTAAAGAAAAGGTTCTAAATTTACTGTCTTTACGTTCATAAAGATTAACCGTCTTTAGTTTTTCGTCAATCTTATCATAAGAAATACCTTTAATTTTGCAAATCAGTTTTAAATTTTGAGTTGCAGTCATGTACGGATAAAAGTTAGGGCGCTCAATAATAGCTCCAACTTTTTTTA
>JAESTN010000199.1 GCA_016763595.1 Flavobacteriaceae bacterium
GTGATGTTCATTTTGAATCAGTTTCGAAAAAAGCACGCTTTATTACCCCTGTTCCTGGCGGCGTTGGACCAATGACAATTGCCATGCTTTTAAAAAACACTCTTCTAGCTGCTAAAAGAAGAGGTTAACCTTCTTCTCTATTTACTAAATCAATTGAAAAAGCTGGCAAACAAATAGCCAAATACTCACAGTCTTCATCAAAAGGATTGGAATATTGAACACGGGTATTTTTATTGATTTTAATTGATTGCCCTGCTTCCAATACAATAGTTTCATCATCAATAATAAACTGTTTTTTCCCTTTTATGATATAGGTATACTCATCAAATGCTGGAGTTTGAAATGGTTCACTCCAATTAGAGGGAGCAACCATATGAGCAATACTTATTTGAGAATCTTTATTCGTAGCATTCCCAACGTGTTCTTCAATTAATTTACCATCTGTAGTTGGTACAATAAATGGGGCTTTTTGTATTGAATATTTTTTTGACATGACCTATTAATTAAACCAAACTACAAAAGATTTTACTCTTGCCAAACCCGGAATCTGTTCTAAACTTACTTTCTGGGTACTGAAGTTCTTTAATCCCAAATCTTCTTTACCCAACGCAATTGTAACGTTTAGTTCATCAATATATAAAGTTGCAGAACTTAAAGATGTTTCAACTTTGGTAATTGTGTTATTCAAGTTAATATCTTCAAAAGAAGAACTTAATGTAATTCCTGATTTGGTTTTATAACGATCGTCAAAAATTTGAATACTTTTTATCGTTGAAGTAGAATCTAATTGCTCTTTAGGAACAATAGTTAATAAGTGTTTCCCTCCTTTTTCATAAATTAAATATTCATCATCATCCTGAAAATAGCTATCTCCTAAAGAACCTTCACTAAGATTTTTTACAATAGAATCAGTTGCGAAAATTGTCTGTATGTCTAACATAGTAGTAAGCGTTGTTAATTCACCTACTTTACCTTTCGATATATTAAACTTATTACCATCTCCACATTGGACAAATAATAATGTTACAACACCAACACCAACCAATCTTAAAATATTCTTAGTCATTCCTTTTATAGTTTTAGATAGTTATTTAACGATCTATTTTAGCATTTCTTATAAAATGCTCATAAAAGTAATCAAACTTTAAATCATATAAAATATTTATAGTTTAATATAACTGTAAAAAAAAGTTAAACTTAGTTATACTGCTGAATTACAAGCGTTAATGAAATCAGTATGATAAATCAAATACTATAGCATCTTACAATTAATCCTATTAGTTTCAGTATCTTTGCCAACCAATGAAAAAAGAGGTTCAAAATTTAATAAACAAAGGTGAAATGCTTCCATTAATGGAAGAGTTTTATACCATTCAAGGTGAAGGTGCTCATACAGGTACAGCTGCATATTTTATACGAATTGGCGGTTGTGATGTTGGATGTCATTGGTGTGATGTAAAAGAAAGTTGGAATGCAGATTTACATCCTCCAACAAAAACTGATATTATTGTTGATAATGCTAAAAAGCACTCAGGTACTGTTGTTATTACTGGTGGAGAACCCTTAATGTGGAGTTTAGATTATATCACTTCTAAATTGCAACAAAACAATATGAAAACACATATAGAAACTTCTGGAGCGTATAATTTTTCTGGGAAATGGGATTGGTTTTGTTTATCTCCAAAAAAGACAAAATTACCTTTAGAGGAAGTATATCCTGAAGCTGATGAATTAAAAATGATTATTCATAATATGAATGATTTTGAGTTTGCAGAAGAACAGTCGAATAAGGTTGGGAAAAAGTGCAAACTTTATTTGCAGCCAGAATGGAGTAAAAGAGAAAAAATGATTCCTATTATTGTAGATTATGTGATGAATAATCCCAAATGGAAAATTTCATTGCAAACTCATAAATATTTAGACATACCATAAAAAAAGCAGCCAATTGGCTGCTTTTTTATACGTGTAATTTGTCAATCCCTTTGTTGTAAACATGGGGAAATAAATCCACTGGTGAAATTAAAAAGTCAATGCAAATGCAGTGCGTTCATTTTGCCGTGTCGTTACATGTAAGCTTCCTCCATGCAACCGTAAAATGTGCTTAGACAAACTTAAACCAATACCTGTTCCTGTTTCTTTTGTAGTGAAAAAAGGCACAAATATTTGATCCAATATTTCTTTAGGAATACCGGGTCCATTATCAATTACATAAATTTTTATTTTCCCATAAGAATCTTTTTCCCCGGTTAACTCAATTACACCTTCAGCATTTCCATTTAAGGATTGCAATGCGTTTTTAGTTAAGTTTACCAATACTTGCATCAGTTGATTTTCATCTGCAAATACCTCTAGGTTTTTAGTCGTATTCAATGTAAAACGAACTTGATTAAATCCTTCTTCTTGGCTTACAAGGATCTGAACTTTCTCAAAAAGTTCTTGTACTTGTAACAATTGCTTTTCTGGATTAGGAATCCCGGTTAAAGAACGATAAGAACTTACAAAATTGATCAAACTATCACCTTGATTTTTAATAATGTCAAGCCCTTTAATGGTATCTGATATGCTTTTTTCTGTAATATCTTTGGGCTGTATCTCTAGGCTATCTTTACGATAAAAACCAGACAACGTCTCTGACAATGAGGTAATTGGCGCAATAGAATTCATAATTTCGTGTGTCAAAACACTAATCAAACGAATCCAAGAATCTACTTCTTTATCATTCAACTCATTATGAATATTCTGAATAGTCACCAAAATCAATTTTTCACTGCTAGTAACCAAAGGCGTACCTTTTATCGTGAGCTCTATTACTTCCCTTTCATTTGATAATTGAATAAGTTTTTGATCAAATGGCTTCAACCCTGAGATTAACTTGTACAATTTTACATCCACTTTCTTCAACTGACTTACATGTGTTAAATGCTCATAACTTAACGATGTTTTTGCCATGGTATTTGCAAAAACAATGTGCCCTTTTTCATTGATCGTTAACACCCCAATAGATGCTTGCTTTAAGATAGAATGATAGTATTGTTCTTGTGTTTTATTTTCAATTTTTATCTTTTGAATGAGCAAATTTACACGATTCAAGCTCTTATTGAGTTCTGTCAATGATTTATTTCGAATGTTTTCTGGAAAATAGATGGTAGAATCTTCATTTTCTACTGCGTTAAAAAAATACGCTATTTTACGATTGGTTTTGTTCAAAAACTGAATTAAAAGTAGCATTTGAATCGCAATAATAACGCCCATGTAAATTGAAAAATCGTACTGACTTTTCAAATAGAAAAAAGCGAAACTTAATGAAGCACATACTATAAAGAAAACTTTAAGTATCAATCTAAAATACAATGTTTTACTTGCCATGTTATGTGTCTAAATAGTTTTTATAATTCATACCTTTTTGTTTTATTGTACAAGGTTTGTCGCGTTATTCCGAGCTGATTTGCTGCGGCACTATAATTTCCATCGTGCTTTTTAATGGCATTAGAAATCATGTTTTTCTCCATTTCATCTAAGGTGCTATCAGCAGTTTGAATTGTATTAGACGAAGGGGTTTTAAATAAAAAATCATTGGCCATCAATAATTTGTCTTCACATAAAATTACATTTCGTTCTATGGTATGCTGCAATTCTCTGATGTTTCCTGGCCAATTGTGTTTCAACAACTTACTTTCTGCTGACTTGTGTATTCTCACTCCTATTTTATGGTACTTTTTTGTGTATTTATCTAGAAAGAAATCAGCCAATAAAAGAACATCAGAACCACGTTCTCTTAATGGAGGGATTTCTAGATGAATGGTATTTATACGATAGAGTAAATCTTCACGAAATGTGCCATCTTCTACCATATCATGCAACTCATTATTGGTTGCACAAACCAACCGAATATCTATAGGAATTGGAGTATTTGAGCCCACACGAACCACCTCTCTATTTTGTAGTACGGTTAATAATTTTGCTTGCAATTGAACAGATAAGTTTCCGATTTCATCTAAAAACAAGGTACCGCCATTTGCAGATTCAAATTTACCGGGCCTATCTTCATGTGCATCTGTAAAAGATCCTTTAAGGTGCCCAAAAAGTGTACTTTCAAACAACGCATCTGGAATAGAACCCATATCTACAGAAATCAATATTTCATCCTTTCTTTCAGAGGCATTGTGAATTTCACGTGCAATAAGTTCCTTCCCTGTTCCATTTTCTCCAGTAATCAAAATGTTCGCATCTGTTTTTGCTACTTTTCTTGTTATTTTTAACACATCAGTAATTGCAGACGAGTTTCCGATAATTTCTTTTTGATGTTGATTGATAATCTGTTTCAGGTTTTTCTCTTTCTGTGTCAACATTTTTATTTGCCTACGAGAATTTACCAATTGATAGGCCGCTTTAATAGTCGCTAGCATTTTTTTATTATCCCAAGGTTTCAATACAAAATCTAATGCTCCTTCTTTTAAAGAACGTACCGCCATTTCTACATCTCCATGTGCAGTAATCATAATTACTGAAGCGTCTTTAGCAATCTCTTTAATTCGTTTGAGCCAATAAAAACCTTCATTACCAGTATTTACACCGGCTGAAAAATTCATGTCTAAAAGAATAATATCATATTCTTTTAAATTTGTAATTGAAGTGATTTTATTTGGGTTTGAAATAGTAGTGATTGTTTTGAACTCAGATTGTAGCAATAACTCCAAAGCACTTAAAACACCTTTGTTATCGTCTATCACTAAAATTTTTCCTTCAAGCATTTTTTTCTTTTTTATAAAATAATCTTTTCAAAACTACGAATTAGAATAGCACTACCAAAAAAGTGTAAAAAATTTTTACAGTTCTTGTCGTATTTTTTTACATATTCATTTTTTTTAAACTCTCTACAAAAACATAACTACCACCATATCAGACACTCACTGTTTATGGCACACCATTGGCATATGGAACTAGTAAATTGAAGAAAAAATTTATGAATAAGAATCATAGTATACTTCTATTAATGCTCATTTGTGTCTCTCTAGAGTTGTCGGCTCAAAAAAGTTGGACACTAAACAATTGCATCCAATATGCAATTGAGCACAACTTGGGGACTAAAAACAGTAGTTATACAGCAGCAATTAATAAAGAAATTGTACAACAATCTAAAAGAGACTTTCTACCTAGTTTCTCCTTAAATTCTGGGTATAATATTCGTTTTGGAAGATCAGTAGATCCAAACACAAATGATGTGATCAATACCAAGTCATTTTCCAACAACTACTCAACCGGAACTTCCATCGAATTATTTAATGGGTTTTTAAAGTGGAATAAAATAGCTAGAAATAAATTAGTGTACCAAGCGAGTAAAGAAAATTTACTACAGGTAAAACACAAATTAGCCTTTCAAGTAATGGATGTCTATTTTAACATCGTGTTTCAATATGGGTTATTAGACATTGCAAAAGAGCAATATGAATTGTCTGTATTGAATTCTAAAATGATCCATGCTAAAATTAAATTAGGACTCAAAGCAGCATCTGAAATATACGATCTAGAATCGACGATTGCTACAGAAAAACTGAAGGTAATTAGAGCGAAGCACCGTTTAGAAGAAGCCGAATTACTTTTAATACAATTACTAAATTTAAAAGATAAAAAAATAAAATTGGCGTTCGATTTTGAATCCAACTTTATTCTTGAAAATCAAAATTTCACGACTACAAAAAAACTATATACCAATGCCATTCAGTTTTTACCTTCTGTAAAAAGTCAAGAATTAAAAACCAAAGCCTCACAAAAAAGTCTAGCGATGACAAAAAGTAGTTTGTATCCTAGTTTGAGGTTTAACACAGGGGTTTCTACAGCGTATTATCAAACCAAAAGAGATCAGTTTGGAAACACCATTAATTTTATGGATCAACTTCAAGAAAATGTAAACAAATCCATCAGTTTTTCATTGAACATTCCAATTACTAGCAAAGGAAGACATAGATCCGAAGTGAAAAAAGCTAAAATTAGATTGGAACAAGCTACCATTTCATTGGAACAAAAAAAGCAGGAAGTTTACAAAACTATTCAATTAGTTCTTCAAAAAAATACGGCACTAAAAGCAGAAAACGAATTGCAACAATACAATGTAAAAGCAAAAGACATGGCCTATAAAATTTCATTAAAAAAGTATCAAAAAGGCTTGTTGAACCTATATGAATTACAGCAATCAAAAAATAGGTTTAGTGAAGCAAAGGCAACATTATTACGCATACATATACAATTAAGAATACAGAAAAAAACGATCGATTTTTACAATGGAATCTCTGTTTTTAATATAAATACATCACACAACAATGGATAGTAAAATTGAAAAGAAAAAAGGAATAAGAGCAAAACAATTAGTGATTGGACTCGTAGCTATTGGATTTCTCTATTTCTCTGGTACTCAATTTCTAGGAGATAATTTATCCACTTTTAAAGTAGATAAAGAAAAAGTAACCCTTTCTAAAGTAATCAAAGACAAGTTTAAAGATTACATCAGCATTAACGGATTGGTAAAACCAATTTCTACCATTTATTTAGATGCGTATGAAGCAGGACGTGTTTTAGAAATTTTGATTGAAGAAGGAAGCATGGTCAAAAAAGGAGACATCATTCTAAGGCTGGAGAACAAATCATTGTATGGAGAAATTTTAAGAAGTGAAAATAGCTTGGCTACCAAACAAAATAATTTGAGAGAGACAAAGATTAATTTCGAATCGAAACGAATTATGGGCCAGAGAGACCTATTAGAATCTCAATATAGATTGATCAAAGCCAAGCGTAAATACAAACAGTATCAATCCTTATTTAAGGACGAGCTAATTGCCAAAGAAGAATATTTAGATGCCAAAGAAGGATTTGAATTGTCTAGCAAAAGCTATGATGTTATTAAATTTAAAGTTTCACAAGATTCTTTATTAAATGTTACAGGAATCTTGGAATTGCAAAAAGACCTAAACAGGATGAAGAAAACCTTAAGCATGGAATATGAGCGAATAGAAAACTCAAATGTAAGAGCTACGGAAGATGGTCAATTAGGGTATTTGGATGCCGAAATTGGAAAACGAATCGGTCAAGGACAAAACATTGGACAAATTAATGTGTTGACCAATTACAAAATAGAATCTACCGTTGATGAACATTATATAGACCGAATTAAAAGAGGGTTGACAGGTACCTTTGTACGCAATGGAATGCGCTATAATTTGACATTAAAAAAAGTGTATCCAGATGTAAGAGATGGGAAGTTTAAAATTGATTTGGTCTTTTCAGATCAAAAACCTAACAACATTAGAACGGGTCAGAGTTATTATATAAAATTGCA
>JAESTN010000200.1 GCA_016763595.1 Flavobacteriaceae bacterium
CAGAAATTAGCTTCAATCTTTGATTTTCTAGTTCGTTGTAATCATTTGATAATTCGATTTTTATTTTGTCTTCTAAAACTGTTTTTGGTTTTTGACTATAGACAGAAATGTGAACAGTCAGCATAAAAAAGCAGCCTAAAATTGGCACAATTAATTTCTTCATAATTTAAGGGTTTAGGGTTGTTGAGAACAGGTAAAAAAAAGGGTTAACTAATTGGTATCCGGATATGGGTTAGCGTTTTTTGACCAGGTTAAATTTGTTTGATCTCTAACTGTCGATGGACTGTTTGGCATGGCTTTATAATAGGGGTTCCCTTTGTCATATCCCATAGAGCTTAGTTTGATTTCACCAGAACTCATAATGTCAATTTTTGTATAGCCAAAAAAGGTAGCAGAACCTGGGCTTCCACTATTCCCTGCAATGATTTGATAGGTACCTTCATTGCCAGGTTGCATCCGTTGGTAATCGTGTAAATGAGAAGACAACATGGCTGCCACTTTATTTTCTATTAGTTTTGGCCATAAAACGGGCCCTTCAGGAAAACCTGCATGTCCTGTTTCTGGTTTTCCACTTACGTAATATGGTTTGTGTCCCAACACAAATACATGATCAATTTTAGGATCTTTTCTATATTGTGCAACTTTATCAACGATCCATTGCGTCGGAATTTGTCCTTCCAATCCATAAGGGTTTTTTGTCGTTGGTGCATTATACGTATCTGTATTCATCAATACAAAACCAATATTTTTGCGTGTAAAAGAAAAGGTCATTTGATTGTTGATGCTGTCTTTTCCGCGTACATGATCTCTATCTTTTGGCATGTATTCTCCCATATGCTTCATCCATATTTTGGTAGCTCCTTTTAAGGGCCACTCATCATGATTTGGCACTTTATAATCATGCCAGTACAACATTTCATGATTTCCTGGAATGGCCACCATTTCTATTTCTGAGTTGCTAATGGGACTAAATTTTGTGTTGTAATACAACTCCTTCCAAGCGCTTAATTGATTGGTTAGACTGTCGGTATTTGTTTCTGCTAAGACTAAATCTCCTAAGAAGAAAAATAAATCAGGTTTGCGATCTAAGCCAGAAATCTCTGTCCAAATTCTTTTCATAGCCGATAAATTGGCTGTAGAGGCATTGGTCGCAGATGGATCATTCACCTGTTTTCTATCGACACGATTACAGCCTAAAAAGGTAAAGCTAAAAGCCACAGAATCTAGTTTTGTTGCAGTGTTTGCTTTGCTTGCGTTTTTCTTGTTTGCGTTGCAACTAATAAGCAAACATGTTAGTAGTACAATGAAGAGTTGATTTGTTTTCATCAGAAAAGTTTTTTTTCAAAGATAACAGCATCACCTTTATTTTTTTCAGGTGTATATACGTGTTTTTTAGCAGCTTAAAATGCGGTAAGGCTCTTTTTAAAAGAACTAAAAAAATCAATTCTTAGCATGGAAGTTTTGTGTGTTTAATGTCGATACACTCAATAATATCTGAAGCAATTAAAGAAGCATAGCTCTTTGTTTTTACAGCTTGGTCTCCGGCTTTTCCATGAAAATATACGCCCAAACAAGCAGCTTCTAACGGAGTGTATTGTTGGGCAAGTAGGGCAACAATAATGCCTGTTAATACATCTCCACTACCGCCAGTTGCCATGCCTTGGTTTCCAGAAGTATTGTAGTAGAGGTTTCCGTCTGGAGAAGAAATACAGGTATAGGCATCTTTCAATACAATGATGCAGTGGTGCTTTTTTGTAAAGGCTTGTAGTTTCTCGATCCGTTCGGTACTATTTTTAGCCCTTCCTACCAATCTGTCAAACTCTTTGATATGTGGCGTAAGAATTGTGTTTTTTGGGATTTTAGCAATTAATTCAGGATGTTCAGAAAGAATGTTTATTGCATCTGCATCTAGCACCAAAGGCTGTGTGCTTGTGCTTAAAAGTACTTGCACCAATTGTACCGTTTGATGGTGTGTGTCTATTCCTGGACCAATACCAATTGCATTGTACGAATCTAACAGTGGTAAGGTGGTATATAATTCACATGTCTGTCAATCAAGCAGAGTGCTTCAGGTACAGAAATTTGTAGGATGTCGTATCCGCATTGAGGTACAGAAGTAGTTACCAAGCCAACGCCACTTCTTAAACATGCTTTTGACGCTAAAATAGCAGCGCCCATTTTTCCATAAGAACCGGCTAAAAGTAAGGCATGTCCATAGGTTCCTTTATGAGATTGTCTCGGTCTTCTTTTTACCAAAGCAGCAATGCGATGGTCAATTATAAAATGAGAAGAATCTTGTTCTTGGATAAAATCTTCATTCAAACCAATATCTACTACTTTCCAGTTGTTTATGTAGATGCTATTTTCGGGAAAGAAAAAGGAGCGTTTTGGGCGTTGGAAGCTTACAACTAAATCGGCTTTTACAATACAATTAGAAGTAGGTAGCGAATCACAAGGAAGTCCCGAGGGCACATCAATAGCGTATACAAAAGCTTGTGCATTGTTAATAGCAGTAATAACATCGGCGACAAAACCAGTTACGGCACCACGAATTCCAGAACCTAATACCGCATCAATGATAATATCAGCCTCAGAAAAATCGGGAAGTGGATCCCCCGCTTTTAGTAGTTGAACTTCTTTAAGTTTTTTGAGGTTTGTCTCACAGTCTTTAGAAAGCAGCTCTTTAAATTGTATGAGTATGGCTTTTACCGAAACTCCTTGGTTTTGTAAAAGCCTACAGACCGCAAGCCCATCTCCACCATTATTACCCGCTCCACAGCACAGCACAATTTTTTTGTTTTTGAGATCGTGGTTTTTTTGAATTGCAGCAACAAATGATTTTGCTGTATTTTCCATCAAATCTAAAGACGTTATTGGAGTGTGTTGAATGGTATGTCCATCCGTGTTTCTTATTTGGTCAACGTTGAGTATTTTTTGTAAAACATTCATTTTAAGGTAGATTGTGATACTAAGATACTAAAATTGAGTGCCTTTTAAAAATGAAATTTTTAGAAGAAGTTATTTTTTTATAGTAATAATATCGTCATCAATGCCATAAAAGGAATCTAAGATTAATTGGTCATTACCCCAAACTTTTTATATGCTTAAACCCTTTTTAAAGTTTTTCCTTTATGATTTTATTTAAGTTTATTTTAGAATTAAGTAGGTCTTTTACCTCCGTTAATTTCATTCCAGATTTCAAGATGTCATCATAATGAATTTTAAGTATTCTCTTATCCGTTTTGCTTAACCTTCTATTGCCATCAGTTTGATATTTGTAAAAAAGACTGTATTTGTCTTTAGATTCTCCGAGCATTCCAAGAGACTTTAGAAATAGCTTTTTAAGATTATAGGATCCCCTGTTTCTGGTTTTCGTCTTTGAGGGTACAATGCAGTAAGTAGCTAAGGTTAGTTGTCTATTTCGATTGTACTTTCTGCTACTCCAATTGTCAAACTTTGAAACCAACTGTTGTGGTGCACGTATATTGAAGGTCTTAAAATAGTCTGTTAACTCCCCAAAATAGAGGTGAATATCTGCATCAGAAAACTTTTCTGTTGGGATAATTCTGAAGCCAGTTACGAATTCGATTTTTTTTAAAAATTTAGTCCATTCCTTTTTCGAAATGAATTCAAATTTGCCTGAAATGTAGTATTTAAGTGTTTCCTTATTTTCCCATTTAAGAACTGGGAGTATCTCTCCTGAGATATTGTGAAGGGCGCTTTCTATATACTCTTTTTTAAGTTCATTTACTTTTCGAGACTGCGAAAATGAGAAATGGGTTGTTAAAAAAAAGACATAGAAAAATAGAGCAATGTAATTTTTCATATCAATTTTAATTTAAAACAATTTTTTAGCTAAGATATTTGTTTCAAATTAAATCCAGAACTATTCCCGGCTAATATTCTTTACTTCAATAATCTGTGCAGCAATGCTCACTGCAATCTCTTCTGGAGTCTGGCTTTTAATTTGCAACCCGATAGGCGCATAAACAGTGTTTAATTCTTGTTGTGTAAACCCTTCTTTTAGCATGACTTCCCACATGGTTTTTAGCTTTGCTTTGCTTCCCAACACCCCAATAAATTTATGGTTTTTTCTAAGTAGCCTGCTTAATACCAATTTGTCATCTGTATATTTATTGGTCATGATTACCACATAACTATCGTTTCCTTGTTTGATGTGTTTTTCGATATTGGAATACTCAATAACCTGTTTTTGATGTGCAAATACATTTGCATTTAAGGTATTTAAGTTTTCTCGATTGTCAAAAACAACAACTTGAAAGTTCAACTGTCTAAACAATTGCGAAACTGCCAATCCAACATGTCCTCCACCAACAATATACACCGTTTCTTTAAAGGCAATCAGCTCTTTAAATTGCCAGTCAGAAGCAGCTTGAATGGTTGCCGCGTATTTTTCTGAAATTCCGTTCGCATCAAATTCAATTCCAGTAGGAGAGAAGCAAAGTGTTTTTTGTTGGTTGTTCTGTAAGCAGTCTAAAATGTCTTCTACCAACGAAATATGAGAAGTATCCAATGGATGAAAAACCACGGTTTGCTCTCCAGAACAAATCATACCCGATTTGTCTTTTCCATTTCCTTGGTGAATCTGTTTTCTAAAAAAGATAGGTTGCTCTTTTTGTTGCAAGAGCTCTTTTATTTCTTCAACTAAAGAAAATTCCATCACACCACCACCAATAGAGCCATATATAAACCCATCTTGAGCAACTAGCATTTTAAAGCCTCTACGACCTGGTGAACTTCCAGAATTTTGAATTACTGTAAGTAGGTATACAGGGATGTCTTCTTGTAATTTAGAGAGTAGTTGCTGCCAGAATTTCATAGGGTATCAAGATGATCCTGTCTTTGTTGATTTTTAAATAGTGACAGATGTCATAAATGTATCCTTTTACCAACGAATAACCAATTTTATTCTGCGAAAGAAAACTTAATTTTTCAAGGAATATAGTTTCATGATTTTTTTTAAGACTATTTTTTCAGGAATGCTTTTTATAAGCGCATTTCGAAAACCAGTACCATATTTCCAATGTGCCATTTTACCAGTAGACCATGATTGTTTTAAAATGGAAGCTACTTTTTTTGCTCTTTTTGCTTGAAACTGAGCAAAGGTATCTGCATCAAAACCTTTTTGTAAGAGTCTTGCTAAATAATAGGCATCCTCTATGGCCTGCGCACCTCCTTGTCCCATATTAGGAGTGGTTGCATGTGCCGCATCACCGATAAGACAAATGCGATTCTGGAACCATTTTTTTAAAGGGACCAGGTCAGAAATATCGTTCCGCATGATGTTTTTACACTCGGTAGCTTGAATTATTTCTCTAACCATAGGATGAAAATTAGCATAGGTAGTAGCCAATTTCTCTTTGGAAGTATTGGGGCTGTCTTTTTGATTTTCTGGACTTAATGCCACTGCAAACCAATACACTTTATGGGCCGCTATTTTTGTAAAACCAAAGCGAACCTGTTCACCCCAAAGTTCCACACCACGATGCTCAAAGTCGGCGGCTAAATCGTAGTCAGAAACACCTCGCCAACAGGTTTGTCCAGAATATCGTGTTTTGCTTTCTGGAAAAAGCTGCTTTCGAA
>JAESTN010000201.1 GCA_016763595.1 Flavobacteriaceae bacterium
AAGTTTCATTGAAGCATCAAAAAACACCGTTTTCATCTCGGATGTTTTAAGAACTTGAATTTTATCATCAGTATTGACTAAAACAGTTTTTTGAGTTGCTTTTAGGTAGGTATACAATTCTGATTTCGCGGCTATAACGCCTTCTAAACTACCAAAACCTTCTAAATGTGCTTTTCCGAAATTAGTGATGTATCCAAAATCTGGTTTGGCAATGGAGCATAAAAGATCAATCTCTTTTGGATGATTTGCACCCATTTCAACGATTCCTATTTCAGTGCTTGGTGTCATAGATAATAAGGTTAATGGAACTCCTATGTGGTTGTTTAAATTGCCTATTGTAGCTGTTGTTTTGTATTGGGTAGATAGCACTGCATTAATTAATTCTTTGGTGGTTGTTTTTCCATTACTACCTGTCAATCCAATGATTGGAATATTAAGAGTAGTTCTGTGAAGTGAGGCTAATTCTTGTAATGTACTAAGAACAGCATCAACAAGAATGATTTTTGATGAGGTTACATATTCTTTCTCGTCAACAATGCTGTAAGATGCCCCTTTTTTAAGTGCTTCTTTAGCAAAAGCATTCCCGTTAAAATTCTCTCCTTTTAAAGCAAAGTAGAGGGTGTTGCTTCTAATTTTTCGTGTATCAGTATCAACCAAGTAATGTTGACAATACAATTTGTATAATTCTTTAATATTCATTTCTTAAATATAAAAAAACCTCATTGTAAAATCGATACAATGAGGTTGAATTTTTATTTTTTGTGCGATTATCTTCTCGCGTTTCTCGCTGTACGTTTTTTATACGTCATAGGGCCAACTCTATCAGTTACACATCTAAAACCAATAAAATTTGTAGACATATATTCTGGTAGATATCTTCTCTGAGCGGGGTCTAACCAGTATTCTCTATCACTCCAAGAACCACCTTTATATACTCTAGTGTTATCACTAATTAAGGTAGAACGGAATTTTGTATCATATTTTTTTGCGATGTTCCCAATGCTATCTCTTTCGTCTCTAGGAGTTTTTGGTGAGTTGTACATGGAAGGGTCAGAAGCAAATTGTTGTAAATCTGATTGATAAAACCTTGAAGAGTTTCTATCTCCATCACCTAAATTAGCATTGTTGGAAACAGCATAGTTTCTTCTCATGTAGATTTCATCTTTCGTAATAGGTACATACTTAATGCTTCCAGGTAAATACATTGGAACAATTTTCCCGTTTTCCAAAGTGTCGTATTCAATAGAATTTTCATCTACAATTACAACTTTACCCTCTTTATTAATCATCTTTTTAGTAAAGATGTTCCCTCTGTAGTAATTAAAATCATTGGCCTCAACATCAATATGAGGTCTATATACATCTGCAACCCATTCGGCAACATTTCCAGACATGTCATACAAACCAAAAGCATTAGGTGGGTACGATTTTATTTTAATAGGAATATCAGATCCATCACTACTCCAACCTGATAAACCACTATAATCTCCTTTAGATTGTTTAAAGTTAGCTAGCTGATCTCCTTTGTATCTTTTAGATCTATCTCTTGTGTATTTTCCAGCCCAAGCATATTTTTTTCTTCCTTTAAGGTTGTTATACTCTCTAGTCTCAATAATAGACTTTGCAGCATATTCCCATTCAGCCTCTGTTGGTAAGCGGTATTTCTGAGCCAAGATTCCGTCAGAAGAAGTAACTTGTCTTCCTGTAAATGCACCTTTTGCAGGTCTTGGGTCTCCTCTTTTTCTTTTTGTATTGCTTGGTAGCCCTTTTTTGTAAATTGTAGAATCTCCTTCAAATAATGCATAAGGATTGTCTAAATATACATCAGTATCAAAACTATTCTTTCCTTTAAATTCAATAGAATCCATTTTCCAGATGTTTTTGATCACCCCTTTGTCCATTAATATTTTAAGATTTACAGCATTTGTTCTCCATTTACAATATTGAGTTGCTTGCAACCAACTAACTCCAACAACAGGATAATCTGTATAAGCTGGGTGACGTAAATAGTTTTCTGATAATAAATCTGTATTTCCTAATCCTTTTCTCCAAACTAAAGTATCTGGTAAAATAGAGTTATAAATATGTTTATACTTTGGGTCAGAAGGCGGGAAAACACTTTTTGTATATTGCATAAATAATGAATACTCAGCATTTGTTACTTCTGCCTCGTCCATGTAAAAAGAACGAATGTGCATTTTTTTAGGAGTCGTATTCCATTCGAACATTACATCATCTTGAACTTGTCCCATTGTAAACGTTCCTCCTTCAATAGCTACCATTCCACCAGGTGGTTTAGAGCCTTCAAAAGATTTTCCTTTTAAATAGTTTCCATAATCAGGGTTGTTAAACTTCCATCCTGTTAAGGTCGAAGTACACTCTGTACAAGTTTTACATTGAGTAAAAGTTAAACTAACTAGTACTAAAAAAGTAAATTTCAATAAGTTTTTCATGGATCTTATTTGAATTTGTTAAGGGTTTAATTTAGCCATGCAATTTACAATAATTCTCTTTTCTACCAAGTTAATTAGCTTTTTTATGACCTTTGTATTTATTCAAATTATAAACGATTGTTTTTTACCTTTATTATAAGTAATCTTGCAATACCTTAAAATAACGAGATAATTACTACGTTATTTGAATTAAGAAATGAAAAAACAGCAACTATTTATTTTTTTACTTTTTTGCATTTTTGTGAATGCACATTCGCAAACATCAAACTCTGTATTGGCTACGGGTAATTGGTATAAGTTTTCTGTGGACACAACTGGCGTGTTTAAAATTGGCATTTCTTTACTTCAAAAAATGGGAATTAACACGGCTAATCTTGATCCTAGAAATATTAAAATTTATGGAAATGGCGGTGCATTATTACCACAAAGAAACAGTGATTTTAGAGTTGATGACTTAGTAGAGAATTCAATTTTTGTTTCTGGTGAAAATGATGGTGTTTTTAATGCGGATGATTATATTCTCTTTTATGCAAAAGGGGCACATGATTGGTTGTTGAACCCAAGTATGGAAACAGCTGCACACAGACAAAACATTTATTCAGACAAAGCCTATTATTTTTTAACAGTAAGTACGAGTACTGGTAAGCGAATAAATTCGGCTTCAGAGATTTCTCTAGGAGCAAACAAAACAATTACAAAATTTGATGATTTTGTGTTTTATGAAAAAGAAGAGCGAAATCTATTTGCAATTGGCACACAGTGGTTTGGAGAAGATTTTAGTGTAAATGATTCTCAGAGTTTTGTATTCGATTTTAATAACTTAGATACAAGTTCACCAATTCAAGTTAAAGTTAGAGGAAGCGCTATCTCAGCCTTAAATTCTTCGATGAGTATTGTTGTAAATACCCAAAATGCTTTTTCAATAATGTACCCACGTGTAACTAATGGTTCATTAACTTTAGGCTATCCAAATCATAATTCTTCTAGTGTAACTGTTACATCATCAAATATTGATGTCACGATTAATTATAATAATAATGGGAACCCAGGAGCAAAAGCATATTTAGATTACATCGAAATAAAAGGGAAAAAACACTTAGATGCTGATGGAACTCAATTCTCTTTTAGAAGCTTTGAGGCGTTTAAAACTTCTGGTGTAGTTGAATATCAAATAAAAAATAGTGCAAATATTAGTGCCGTTTGGGATGTGACGGACTTTGTGAATCCTGAAAAAATAAACAATGCCTCTAGTGGTGTAGATTTTGTATTTAAATCAAATGGAGGTGTCTTAAACGAATATGTTGTACTAAATGATGGAGATTATTATACTCCAGAAATACCAAGTAATTCTTTAATCAGTACTCAAAATTTACATGCATTAAAAGATGTGAATTATATTGTGATTACAAATGAGGAATTATCAGGACAAGCACAACGATTGGCCGATTATCATCAAGACAATTCAGGATTGACTTCAAGAGTTGTATTGTTATCTCAAATATATAATGAGTTTGGTTCTGGATCTCCAGACGTTACAGCGGTTAGAGATTTTATAAACCTGGTGTACTCTACAAATTCAACGAGTCTAGGGAAACTTAACTATGTGTGTTTTTTTGGCGATGGATCCTATGATTTTAAGGATAGAATCACGGGGAATAATAACATCGTTCCTGTATTTGAATCTATTCAGAGTTTTAACTTGGCTACTTCGTACGTTACAGACGATTACTTTGTGATGCTAGACCCCAATGAAGGATTAATGCTTACTTCTGATACAATTGATGTTGCTACAGGAAGAGTGCCGGTTTCTTCTATTCAGCAAGCAAGCGATGTGGTAGATAAGATTTTGAGTTATTACAATAAAAATGCATTTGGAGACTGGAGAAATACCATCACCTTGTTAGCAGATGATATTGATGAGTCTGGAGAGCAGACGTTGCAGTTGGGGATGGAAAGAATTGCGGACTCTATTAAAAAGAATAAGCCAATATTTAATATAAATAAAATTTATGCAGACGCATACAAACAAGAAACATCTTCTGGAGGTGAAAGATATCCGCAAGTAAATTTAGCATTAACCAATGCCATTGAAAAAGGAACTTTGGTCATGGATTATTTTGGGCATGGAGGTGAGGATGGTTTTGCAAGTGAGCGGATTTTAGAAGTGCCACAGATACAAGCATTCAATAATCCAAAAACATTGCCCTTATTTATTACCGTTACTTGTGAGTTCTCAAGATTTGATAACCCTTTGAGGACCACTGCAGGCGAATTAACTTTTTGGAATAAAAATGGAGGAGCAGCTAGTTTAATTACAACAACAAGAGAAGTTTTTATCTCTACAGGTCAGAGCTTTAATGAGCGATTAATGAAAATTCTATTAGAATTTAATAATGAAGATTTAACCATTGCAGAATCTTTAATGGCCGCTAAAAACGGATTTACAAGCTTTCAGAAATTTTTTATTTATTACTTAGGAGATCCCGCGATGAAACTGGCAATTCCCAAACCAAACGTTAGAATCACCAAGTTGAATGGGGTTGATATTACACAATCTATAGATACACTTAAGGCGCTTTCAAAAGTTCGTTTTGAAGGAGTTGTAACAGATAATTTAAACCAAATTCTTACTGGTTTTAATGGGACGTTGTCTACAACTGTTTTTGATAAACCAATAGAAAAAACGACCTTAGACAATAATGGGTTTGGAATTAAAATGACTTTTGACTCAAGAGAAAGTAAGTTGTTTAGAGGTAAATCTACAGTAACAAACGGCGAATTCAATTTTGATTTTATTGTGCCGAAAGATATTAAAATTGCCTACGGTAAAGGAAAATTAAGTTTTTATGCTTCTGATGAAAATGAAGATAAATCTGGAGCAAATTTTGATGTTGTTGTTGGAGGTATCAATC
>JAESTN010000202.1 GCA_016763595.1 Flavobacteriaceae bacterium
CATTTTAATAGGAGCAATTCCATTAAACCCAGCATACGAAAAAAGGTGGCTTTCATTTTTTGTTGTTAGGTTTTTTACGGTTTCTTTCCAAACTGAACCAGGTGTTATAAATCCAGGAAGGAATAAAACTGGATCCCCTTTACCTATTACTTCTATTTTAATTGCTTTCTCTTGACCAAAACTGATGCTGGTTACAAATAACAACATCAAAACTACCTTACTTTTTATCATTTTATTATTACGTTTTCAACTTAGATGCAGCAATTGTTACATTGTTACACCCTCGCAATAAAAAAATAAATTATTTTTTTACTTCGGAAATTTCTCTCGAATTTTATCTAGACTTAAATTATGAATACTCCCAACGTGGGTATGTTTTTTTGAGGTGTCTGGTTCATACGTTCCATCTTCAACTTTAGCACCAATTTCTTTATACGCATCTCTGTAGGTCATTCCGTTTTCTACCAAGGTATTCATATTATCAACCGTAAATAAAAACTTGTATTTCTCATCGATTGGATTTACTTCTTTGATAATAATTTGTTTGATTGCAAAATTGAAAATCTCTAGAATACTTTTCACTTCTTCAAAAGCAGCGATCATATTTTCTTTTAGCAACTGAAAATCTCTATGATACCCACTCGGCAAATTGTTGGTGATTAATATCATTTCTAATTGCAAGGCTTGTATCTTATTACATTTTCCTCGAATCAACTCAAATACATCTGGATTTTTTTTATGTGGCATAATGCTACTTCCGGTTGTTAACTCATCTGGAAAAGAAATAAACCCAAAATTCTGACTCATATACAAACAAATATCCATAGAAAAACGCGCCAATGTATTACACAATCCACCCAAAGCAGCAGCAATCGTTCGTTCACTTTTCCCTCTACTCATTTGCGCCGCAACTACATTGTATTTCAACGTAGAAAAGTTCAATTCTTGGGTTGTAAATTCTCTATCAATCGGAAAAGAGCTTCCGTAACCCGCAGCAGAACCCAATGGGTTTTGATCTACCACTTTATAAGCAGCATCTAACAAATATACATCGTCAATGAACACTTCTGCATAGGCAGAAAACCACAGACCAAAAGAGGATGGCATGGCTACTTGTAAATGTGTATACCCTGGTAATAGATTCCCCTTGTAGGTTTCTGACAAATCCAATAAAGTTTCGAACAGTGTTTTTGTTTGCCCAATTACATCAGATATATTTTGCTTGTAATACAAATGCAGGGCAACTAAAACTTGATCATTTCTAGAACGTGCGGTGTGAATTTTCTTTCCAACATCTCCGTATTTCTTGGTCAATTCGAACTCAATTTTAGAATGTACATCCTCAAAACTCTCTTCAATTACAAAGGCATTGTTTTCAATTTGATCTTGCAATTCTCCCAATCCTTCTTCTAGTTGTTGTAATTCATCTGAATTTATAATGGCTATTTTATGCAGCATTTTTGCATGCGCTATAGAAGCTTGTACATCGTACTTAGCAATGTGCATGTCTATTTCTCTGTCGTTTCCAACAGTAAACTGCTCTATTTTTTTATCTATTGTAATTCCTTTATCCCAAAGTTTCATCTCTTTTGTCTTTTGTCTTTTGTCTTTTGTCTTTTGTCTTTTGTCTTTTGTCTTTTAAACAATTACCTTATTTAACAATTCAATATAAATTTGTATTCCTTCTTCAATTTCATCGATATAAATAAACTCATCAGCTGTATGAGAACGTGTGCTATCTCCAGGCCCTAATTTTAATGATGGACAACTCAATACTGATTGATCAGATAATGTTGGTGAGCCATAGGTTTCTCGTCCTAATGAAATTCCTGCTTTCACCAATTCGTGTTCTACTGGAATCGATGAAGAATTCAGTTTTATTCCGCGTGGTAACATACTATCACAAGGAGACTCTTTCTGTAGAATAGTAACAATTTCTTGATTTGTATACTTGTCATTTACTCTTACATCAACCACCAATTTCACCTCAGCTGGAATTGCATTGTGCTGCTTTCCTGCATTGATTTGTGTAACCGTCATTTTTACTACTCCAAGAGCTTCAGAAGATTTCTCAAACTGATACTCTTCAAACCATTTTAGCACATTAATGCTGTTATAAATAGCATTGTTATTATTTGGATGTGCAGCATGACTCGCAGTTCCTTTTACAATAGCGTCAAAAACTACCAATCCTTTTTCTGCTACAGCCAACTGCATTAACGTTGGTTCTCCAACAATCGCTACATCAATTTCCGGAATGATAGACAGCATGCTATTCAATCCATTATCTCCACTATTTTCTTCTTCTGCAGAAGCCACCATTACCAAGTTGTATTTTAAGTCTTTTTGCTGATAAAAATGCGCAAACGTTGCCAGTAACGAAACCAAGCACCCACCTGCATCATTAGCCCCTAATCCGTATAATTTTCTATCTTCGACGATTGCTTTAAAAGGATCTTTTGTATATCCATTATTTGGTTTTACCGTATCATGATGTGAATTTAATAACAGTGTTGGTTTGCTTTTATCAAAGTGTTTATTAACAGCCCAAACATTGTGTACATTTCTTTTAAAAGGAATGCTGTTCTTAATAAACCAATTTTCGAGAAGCACTGCTGTTTGATCTTCTTCTGATGAAAAGGACTGTGTTTCTATTAATTCCTTTAGTAACTCAATTGCTTCAAGCGATACTTCTTTTTGTGTTTTCATGAGGCTTGTATGGTTGTGAATTTTGAATTCTGGTTGTATAACATTGCCGATTTTCCAATACAAACTTTATGTACTTTTTGATTGATTGCATGAAAGCAATTATTCAGTTTCGGCAACATTCCGTCTGCTATAACATTATTATTTAATAACTCTTGATATGTTTCTTGATTGATGTTTTCTACTACAGAATTAGTGTCATTTACATCTAACAAAACGCCATTTTTCTCAAAACAGTAATACAATTCTGTTGCATATTTCTTTGCAAAACCTATTGCCAATTCTGAGGCAATGGTATCTGCATTGGTATTTAATAATTGCCCATTCCCATCATGTGTTATGGCACAAAAAACTGGCGTTATATGATTGTTTAATAAGGTTTCCAGTACTTCAATATTTACAGAAACTACATCACCAGCAAATCCATAATCTATTTCTTTGATTGGTCTTTTTTCTGCTACTATTGTATTGCCATCAGCACCCGTAAATCCAATAGCATTACAGTTGTTTTTTTGTAGTTCTGCAATAATATTTTTATTGATCTTCCCTGCATACACCATGGTAATTATATCCAAGGTTTCTGCATTGGTAATTCTTCTTCCTTCAATCACCTGGACTTTAACTTGCCTTTTTTCAGCCAACTTTGTTGCCAATTTACCACCTCCATGCACCAATATTTTTGGCCCTTCAATTTTAGAAAACTCAACTAGAAAATTTTCTAACGATGTTGCATCGTCTATAATATTCCCACCTATTTTTATCACTTTTAATGTTCTCATAATTAAAGATTTTCTAGTATTTTCTTCAACACAATTTGAGCCGCATAGGTTCTATTATTTGCTTGATCAATTACTACAGAATTTTCACTATCCAGAACAGCATCTTCAACCACCACATTTCTTCTTACCGGCAAACAATGCATAAATTTTGCTGTTCCCAATTTTTCTTTTGTTAGCATCCAATTTGAATCTGGAGAAACAATCTTTCCATAATCAGTATAACTACTCCAGTTTTTTACATACACAAAATCGGCATCTTTCATGGCTTCTTCTTGATTGTGATTGATCGGAATGTCTTTTGTTATTTCTGAATTCAATTCGTATCCCTTTGGGTGTGTAATAGAAAAATCTACCTCTAATTCAGACATCATCTTCACAAACGAATTGGCAACTGCATGCGGTAATGCTTTTGGATGTGGCGCCCAAGACAGTACAACTTTAGGTTTTGATTTCGTTTTTAACTCTTCAATAGTAATTGCATCGGTTAATGCTTGTAGTGGATGTGCTGTCGAACTTTCCATATTTACTACCGGAACGGAAGCATATTTGACAAAGCTATTCAGCACAAATTCTGATTCGTCTTTTTGTTTATCTTTTAAGGTCGGAAATGCTCTTAGCGCAATAATATCTGCATATTGAGAAATTACCTGCGCAGCTTCTTTTACGTGTTCAGACGAATTCAAATCCATGATTGTTCCATCTACAAATTCCAAATTCCAAGCATCATTTACATTGAGTATCATGACTTGCATCCCTAAGTTTTTGGCTGCTTTTTCTGTGCTCAATCTTGTTCTTAAACTCGAATTAAAAAACAACATGACCAAGGTTTTATATTGGCCCAGTTTCTCGAATTGAAATGGGTTTTGTTTTAATTGAATTGCTTCTTGAATGATTTCAGGAATACTTTCAATATCTTTTATGTTCGTGTATTTTTTCATAATAATTCGATTTTTAAAGCTTCAAAAAACTGGTCAACATGCTGTTTCTTGATGGTTAATGGCGGAAGGATTCTTAATAAATTTGGATTTTTAGCGCTTCCTGTAAAAATGTGATGTTCAAAA
>JAESTN010000203.1 GCA_016763595.1 Flavobacteriaceae bacterium
ACTTTCTTGTTTGAAATTGTCGATGCCTCTAAAAACTTTTATAAAAGTATTTTGTAAAACATCATCTGCATCGTCATGCGAAATAACAATCTTTCTAATATGCCAATATAAACGTTCTTTATAGGTGGTTACAAGCTTTCTAAAAGCTTGTTCCTTTGTGCGTACATTTTGTAACTGTTCTATAAAGGTTATTTCGTCTACCAACTAATTATTTTTAATTTAGACAATTGGATTGTAAAAAGGTTTAAAAAAAAATTAATTAATTATTTTTTTCCTTTTAGTGTACCCAAAAAGTCTATCTTTTTTAATGATTTCTGCAATTCCTTCTGGTAACATTTCTTCCCATCCAGTTTCATTATTTACAATCATTTTTAATACTCTACGAGAAAAAATATGAAGTATTTCTGGGTTAAAATCTGTTATATCTACAAGTTTTCCGTTGTTTTTAAAGAATTTATACAATTCTTTCATTCTTGGATGAACTTTTAAATTTTTACTCGTAATAAAGTCACCAGTTTCTTCTTCTTTATAAGGGTACATATAAACCTTTAAGTCTCTGTAGAATAGTTTCCCAAACGCTTCTAAAATCCCTCCACTAATATGTCTATAGTATTTTTCGTCAAAAATCTGAATTAGATTGTAGACTCCCATAGCTAGTGCCATTCTTTCTTTTGTAAACTCGCTAAAATATTCTACCAATTTATAGTATTCTTGAAAATTGGTAATCATTACACTTTGCCCAAGTGAACAAAGTAATTCTGCTCTATCTAAGAAATCACGCTCATTGATTTCACCTTCTGCTCTTAAGTTGGCTAAAGTGATTTCGAATATAATTTGTGTATTATTAGGGTCTACTTTTTTCTCGTTAAGGAATATTTCTTTGGACTTTTCGTACATGTCCATATTTACTTTAGTAACCGGTCTAAAGCTCCCTCTTAAAGCTAAAATATTTTTTTTATAAAGTACTTGTGCTGGTAATAAATTGTTTCCGTCAGAATCAAACATTACAGCATTTGTCATCCCATTTTTCACTAACTGTAGACTCATTAAACGATTGTCAACATACATAAAACGTGGGCCAGAGAAATTAACCATATCAATTTCTAACTGATCTTTGTCTATGTTGTCATAGAATGATTTCACCAATTCTTTGGGATTGTCATTCAGGTAAAATGCACCGTAAATTAGGTTTACACCCAAAGCGCCTAAAGTTTCTTGTTGTAAACGAGCATCGGTTTCTTTAAAACGAAAGTGTAAGACAATTTCGTTATAATCCTCTAAAGGATCTAATTGAAAACGCACACCAACCCAGCCGTGACCTTTAAATTTTTTGCTAAAATTAATTGTAGCAACTGTATTTGCATAACTAAAAAATAATTTTTCAGGATGCTTTTTTCTGCTCAATCGCTCTTCAATTAAATCAATTTCGTGCGTAAGCATTGTCTTTAACCTAGGTTCAGTTACATAACGGTTGTCAGATTCTATGCCATAAATTGCATCAGAGAAATCTTTATCATAAGCACTCATTGCTTTTGCTATAGTTCCTGAAGCTCCACCAGCTCTAAAAAAATTACGTACAGTTTCTTGACCTGCACCAATTTCTGCAAAAGTTCCATAAATATGAGCATTTAAGTTTACACGTAATGCTTTGTTTTTTGCAGTTTGTACATTATCTATTTTTTGGTCTCCTTTTAAGGTAATTGACATCGATTAAGTTTTATATAACAAATGTAGTGAAATTAAGCTTTTCTACTCAATAATTATCTTATTTTTGTAGGCATATGACGTCAATTTGCCATTTATGAAAATTACTTTTTTAGGGACAGGAACTTCGCAAGGAATACCAATGATTGCAAATAATCATCCAGTTTGTTTGTCAACAAACCTAAAGGATAAAAGGTTGCGGTCTTCAATAATGGTTTCTTGGGGAGACAACAATTACATTATTGATTGTGGTCCTGATTTTAGAATGCAGATGTTGCGAGAAAATGTGCAAAATATTAATGGTATTTTGTTTACGCATGAGCATTCTGATCATACTGCAGGTTTTGATGATGTAAGGCCATTTAGTTATAAGATGGGAGAAGTTCCTATTTATTTAGATCAAAGAACATTGATAAGTTTGAAGAAACGATTCGAGTATGTTTTTAATACAGAAAATAGATATCCAGGAGCTCCAAAAGTTGCAATAAATAGAATGGATGGATCATCGTTTGAATTGGATGGAGTAGTAGTAACTCCTATTGAAGTATTGCATGGTAAATTGCCAGTTACCTGTTATCGTTTTAATGATTTTGCCTACTTAACAGATCTGAAAACAATTTCAGAAAAAGAGAAACAAAAATTAAAAGGAATAAAAACCTTAGTTGTAAGTGCGCTGAGAATAGATGAGCACCCAACACATTTTAATTTAAAAGAAGCCCTTGATTTTGTGACAGAAATCAATCCGGAAAAGGCTTATTTTTCTCATATTAGCCATAAGTTAGGCTTTCATGATGTGATTGAAAAGACCTTGCCAGAGAATGTGTTTTTAGCGTATGATGGGTTAAAAATAGAGGTGTAATATTTGAGTAATTACAGTCGTTCTTCAATCCAAGATTTAAAACTATAAAAATTTTGAGGTGCAACACCATGCCCAACTGGGTATTCTGAATACACATTTTTTAAGTTGTTTGTGTTTAAGTATTCTGGAGCTTTCCGTGCCCATTCAACAGGTAGTATCTGATCAACATCTCCATGAGAAATGTAATAATCTGTGGTGATATTAAGAGTAGAGACATTTTCGGGAACTAATTCGTCATTGATATATCCGCTCAATGCAATTACATGATTTACCTTATTGGGGTAGTTTAAGCTCAACGCATAGCTTAGAATGGTACCTTGGCTAAAGCCAAGTAGAAAAGTGTTGTTAGGCGCCGTTTTATAGGTTGTTTTTACGTAATCTATAAAAGCTGCAATTTTTGTCAAAGATTTTCTAGCTTCATCTAAGTCAGAAAATTTCTCATCATTTGCGTCTAGTGTAATCGCATACCAAGCAAAACCTCCAGAATTCATATCGTAAGGTGCTCTAGCACTTACAATTAATAGTTTGTCTGGCAATTCTGAAGCAAAAGAAAACAAGTCTTCTTCGTTACTTCCGTAACCATGTAATAAAATTAATACAGGTGGGTTTTCTTGTTCGGTTTTTGGTTGGCGAACAATATAGTGCAATTCTGAATTCATAAATTAATTGATAACCAATTGGTTGTTAGCGAAAATACCGTAGGCTTTTCCTTTTAGTTTTTTTCCTAAAAACGCAGAGTTTTTAGAGGTAGATAAAATGTTTTCTTTAGAAAACGTATAGGTGGTTTCTGGGTTAAAGAAGGTAATCTCTGCTTTTTGGCCAGTTTCAATATTAGAAGTTTCTAGTTCAAAAAGTGCTCTAGGTTTTGAAGTGATACAAGCGATACTTTCAGCTAAATTTAGTTTGGTGTTAATAGCGCCAAACAAACTTTCTAAGCCAATTGTTCCGTTTTTAGCGGAGCTAAATTCTACTTTTTTATGCTCTATATCTATAGGGTTGTGGTCTGATGTAATTGCATCAATAGTTCCGTTTTTTACAGCTTTTACTAGGGCTTTACAGTCTTTTTCTGTACGTAGTGGCGGAGTTACTTTTAGATTTCCGTCAAAATTAGATAGTTCTCCGTCTGTCAACGTTAAGTGATGTGCGCTAACGCTACAAGTAACTTGTAGTCCTTTCTTTTTTGCGTCTTTTATTAAAGCGACCGATTTTTCTGTAGAAATAGTTGGGATGTGTAATTTTCCTTCTGTGTATTCAAGGAGGAATAAATCTCTGGCTATTTGTAAATGTTCTGCTAAGGCAGGAATTCCTTTTAGGCCTAATTTTGTACTGTTAATACCTTCGTTAGCCAATCCTTCTCCTGCAATTGCAAGGTTTTTTGGAAAGCTCAATACCAATCCGTTAAAGTTTTGAGCATATAGCAGTGCAACTTTCATTAAGTTGTCATTTTCTATAGGTTTGTTGTAATCCCCAAATGCAATAGCGCCAGATTGTTGCATGTCGTACAATTCTGCCATTTCTTTACCTTCGCTTTTCTGTGTTAATGAGGCTATTGGGAATAATTTTGTGGCATGCCCGTTTGATTTGTTAATTAAGAACTCAACAGCAGACTTATTGTCAACAACAGGATGTGTGTTTGAGTTTACCGCTACAGCAGTAAAACCGCTTTTTGCAGCAGTATTTAAACCGTTTAAAATATTTTCTCTTTCTTCAAAACCTGGCTCTCCAAAAGAGACACTTGTATCAAACCACCCGCAAGAAACGTGTAAGTTTTCAAGTGATACAATAGTGTAATTTGATTTAGTTGGAATTGAATTTTCGATTTTTTCAATTACACCATTGGTAATTAAAATGTCTTTTTTTTGATTATTGAATTGACTGCTAGCGTCTATTATAGTAGCTGACTTTATTAGCGTACTCATGGTTTGAAGAATTTTAAAATCAATATTTCAAAGACCAAAGATACAATAGCTAGTGCTAAAAACCATTTCCAAAACCAAGTAACTTTATTTTTTTCTTTAATTCCTTGAAAAACAGCTGAAACAGACTCAGAATACACCAAATTCTCTTGGTCCTTTATGAGCTCTTTGATGTTTAAAAATTGCAAAGAACTTTCTGAATTGTCATAGTTAAAAGCCAGTGTATGTATCGTTTTGTTGTTGTATGTTACCTCATAGAAGCCATTGGTGTTTGGTTGTTCAGAAGTTTCTAATGAAACCTTAGATTTGTATGCTTGCTGTAGCGGGATAAAAGAACTTGTTTTGCTGTTAATTGATAAAACATGGTTCCTGTCTAATGCAATGGGAATATCAATTAAGTTCAATTTATTGATGGTGTAACTTGATTTGGGGACTAAAGCACTTAATTTTCCGAAATTATAAAATATAGGAACAATTAATGGGGAACTTAAAAAGTTCGTATTTTCTTTATGTAAAGAACTAGAGCTCCAATATACATTTCCATGATTTGAATACAACTTGCTAATAAAGCTTTTTTGATTTTCGAAACGAACCAAAGAAGAGGCCTGCGTAAAAATAGTTTCGTAGTAACTTTTAACTATTGGGAAATGAAAATTTTTGATTTCTTTAGAAAACACATCTTTATAAAAAGGGTTCTTAAAGTTGATGTTTGTAATTCGTAAAGAGTCCCTTTTTAAATGTTGTATAGTTCCTGTTTTTAATTTTTTTAAAAACGAATTGTAGGAATTGATGTTTATTTTTTGACTTGGAATAATGACTAAACTGTGGTTTTCATTTAGGTGTTTCTGTAAAAAAGTAACTAGTGTATTCGGAATTTCATTCAGCTCATTTAAGATAATTAATTCTTGTTTTTCTAAGACATTGTAATTGATGTTTTTAATAGAACTAGAGCTGAAATTAAATTCATTTTTAGTATAGATTTTTGCTAAGAAATTATGATTTTTTCCAATAGAAAATATGTTGATTTTTTTAGCGGGGTTTAGGGTGAAAAAATAATGGTTGTCAAAATCGAAAGCATCACTGTAATCTAGTGAGATTTTACCTTTGAAAATTTTTTGATTTTGAATAGGGAAGGAGATGGTTTTTTCTTTGTTTTCTTCAATAGAAAAAGTTTGTTTTGAGAAAACTTTTGAATCATTATATAGAGCAATGGAAATATTTTCTATTGCAACGCCTTGGTTTTTTATGGTGACATTTAATAAGAAATTACTATTGCTTTGATTGTCTATAGAAAGACGGTCAATTGAAAGGTTGTTTTTTTTAGTGGTACGTACTTTAATAAACGAAATTAAAGATGTTACATTTGTAACATTGGTTTTTGTGTTTTTCGTATCCTGTTGAAAATCAGAAATTAAAATGCTGTTACCTAAAGTGTTTGTTATTTGTTTTTCGTGATTTTTAATTTTCAGAAAAACGGCTTCCAATGTTCTGTTTTTTGCTTTTGGAGTCGTTTTTAAAAGTATATTTTTTAATTCAGATGCGCTAATATTTTCATGAAAATTTGTATTGGTTAATAAACTGTATACTTCTTTGTCGGAAGTGTTTTCTATAATTTCTTTTATTGAGTTTTGTAATAAATTACCTTTTTCGCCATCTGTATTTATGCTAAAAGAATTGTCTAAATATATAAAATTATGTTGCGCTAATTCGGTTTTTTGATTGCTGGAATATGGCTGTGAAAAGGCAAAGATAATTGCAGCAAAAAGAAGCAATCTAGAGGTTAAAATAATCCACTTTTTTAACCGTGAACTTTTGCGTGTTTGAAGTACTAATTTTTGTAATAAAGCAACATTGGTAAAAGGTGTTTTTTTAAAGCGTTGCAATTGGAATAAATGCACCAAAACAGGAATCAATAAGAAGCCTAAAAAGTATAAAATTTCTGGATGTTTAAATTGCATATCGTTTTATTAACATTCAAATATAGTTAAAGTATTGCACTTATTTTTAGGATTAAAACTTTTCAAAAACACCCAAGCCAAATAAAGCAAAATCATATTTGCTGGGGTCATTTTTATCTAGGTCCCTTAAATTTGTATCGAGTTCAACTAGGGCTTTCCAGTCGTTTTGTTTTCTATGTATAAGTCCAAGTTTCCGAGCAACATTTCCAGAATGAACATCTAACGGACAAGATAAGTGTGCTGGGTTATGTGTTTTCCAAATTCCAAAATCCACTCCACAAGCATCACTTCTTACCATCCAACGTAAAAACATATTGATTCTTTTTGCTGCTGAGCCTTTTAAAGGATCGGAAACGTGCTTTTGTGTTCTTGCTTGATGTGGGATTTCGAAAAATATTTGCTTAAACGTAGAAATGGCAGTTTTATAATTGTTGGTGTCGTCTTTTATTGCGAGTACATCTTCTAGGCCAGCATAGGCTGTGTAAATGTGGTTTAATGACGTAATAAACTGTATTGCGTCAATAGAATTAAAGGTTCTGTGTACAAAAGAATTGAAACGGTCTAAATCTGATTCTTGATGATTTAGAATAAAATCATAGGGTGAATGATCTAATAGTTCCATTAATTTTTTAGAATTATTGATAATCATTTTACGATTTCCCCAAGCAATAGTGGCAGTTAAAAAACC
>JAESTN010000018.1 GCA_016763595.1 Flavobacteriaceae bacterium
AATGAAAAGTAAAATTAATACGTTATGAATTTTAATAACTACACCATAAAATCACAAGAGACCGTACAGCAAGCGCAAGAAATAACACAAGGGTACGGCCATCAACAAATAGAAAACGAACATCTTTTTAAAGCTTTATTAAAAGTTGATGAAAATGTAGTTCCCTTTTTGCTGAAGAAATTGAATATTAACATTGAATTGTTACAGCAATTAGTAGACAAACAACTAGAAAGTTACTCAAAAGTAACTGGTACAGATATCACCTTGTCTAGAGAAGCTTCTAAGAGTTTAACAGAAGCTTCTATCATTGCTAAAAAGATGAAAGATGAATATGTCTCTATAGAGCATATCATTTTAGCCATATTTAAATCTAAAAGTGCCATTGCTCAAATTTTAAAAGATCAAGGAGTTACAGAAAAAGGATTAAAGGAGGCTATCAGTGAATTGCGAAAAGGAAATCGAGTTACTTCTCAAAGTGCAGAAGAAACCTATAATTCGTTGAGTAAATATGCGAATAATCTAAATCAACTCGCTCAAGATGGCAAATTAGATCCCGTTATTGGAAGAGATGAAGAAATTAGACGATTGCTGCAAATCTTATCGCGTAGAACAAAAAACAATCCAATATTAGTAGGTGAACCAGGAACTGGTAAAACAGCTATTGCTGAAGGCTTGGCACATCGTATTATTCGTGGTGATGTTCCTGAAAACTTAAAGGATAAATTAATTTTTTCTTTAGACATGGGCGCTTTAATTGCGGGTGCAAAGTATAAAGGAGAATTTGAAGAACGCTTAAAGGCTGTTATTAAAGAAGTAACAACTTCTGATGGGGATATTGTTTTATTTATTGATGAAATTCATACACTTGTTGGTGCCGGTGGCGGACAAGGAGCTATGGATGCCGCAAATATTTTAAAACCGGCCTTGGCTCGTGGAGAATTACGCGCAATTGGAGCTACAACATTGGATGAATATCAAAAATACTTTGAAAAAGACAAAGCATTGGAACGCCGTTTTCAAAAGGTTTTTGTTGATGAACCTGATACAGAAAGTGCCATTTCTATCCTTAGAGGAATTAAAGAGAAATACGAAACACATCATAAAGTTATTATAAAAGATGAAGCAATTATTGGTGCTGTAGAGTTATCGCAACGGTATATTACCAATCGTTTTTTGCCAGATAAAGCCATTGATTTAATGGATGAAGCTGCGGCTAAATTACGAATGGAAATCAATTCGAAACCCGAAGAACTGGATATCTTAGACAGAAAAGTGATGCAACTAGAAATAGAAATTGAAGCCATCAAAAGAGAAAAAGATACCACCAAATTAAAATCATTAAATGCTGAATTGGCAAATATAAAAGAAGACCGCAATGAGATTAATGCCAAATGGCAAAGTGAAAAAAGCATTGTAGATGCCATACAAGCGGCAAAAACAGCGATAGAAGATGCAAAATTAGAAGCAGACAAAGCAGAACGTAATGGAGATTATGGCAAAGTAGCGGAGTTGCGTTATGGAAAAATTAAAGAATTACAAGAAGAACTTAAAGCACAACAAGAAATCTTAGCGAGCAAAGGAAACGATTTGTTAATAAAGGAAGAAGTTACCTATGATGACATTGCTGAAGTTGTTGCAAAATGGACTGGAATTCCGGTTTCAAAAATGTTGCAATCTGAACGCGAAAAATTGTTGCGATTAGAAGACGAATTGCAAAAACGTGTCGTTGGACAAGAAGAAGCTATTGAAGCTGTCGCTGATGCAGTAAGACGCTCTAGAGCTGGCTTGCAAAATCCAAATAGGCCAATTGGATCTTTTCTTTTCTTAGGTACCACCGGAGTTGGAAAAACTGAATTGGCAAAAGCATTGGCTAGTTATTTGTTTGATGATGAAAATGCCATGACACGTATTGATATGAGTGAATATCAAGAACGTCATTCTGTAAGCAGATTGATTGGTGCACCTCCAGGATATGTTGGGTATGATGAAGGTGGACAATTAACGGAAGCAGTTCGTAGAAAACCCTATTCAGTAGTGTTATTAGACGAGATTGAAAAAGCACATCCAGATACGTTTAATATTTTATTACAAGTATTAGATGAAGGCAGGTTGACTGATAATAAAGGAAGAGTTGCAGATTTTAAAAACACCATTATTATCATGACTTCTAATATAGGAAGCCAGATAATACAAGAGAAATTTGAGAACTTCAACCGGGATATTTACACCACTATGGAATTGGCAAAGACAGAAGTCTTAGGCTTGTTAAAACAAACCGTTCGACCAGAGTTTATTAACAGGATTGATGACATTACGTTGTTTACTCCATTATCAAAGGACAATATTAACAGCATTGTAAAAATACAATTGGATATTGTTAAAAAGATGATTGATAAACAAGATATTACTTTAGATGCAACTGACGAAGCTATTGCATATTTAGCCGCCAAAGGGTATCAACCAGAATTTGGTGCAAGACCTGTAAAGCGCGTCATTCAAAAAGAAGTATTGAATCAATTGTCTAAAGAAATACTAGCTGGTAAAATAACTACAAATAGTATTATTTTATTAGATGCATTTGATGAAAAGCTAGTCTTTAGAAATCAATCAGATTTGGTAAATAATTAAAAGTTCGTTAAAAATCGATGTTGTTTGAACATCGATTTTTGTTTTTATGTATATTCGTGTTTTAAAATTTTATACAATGAAAAAATATTTATTACTTATTGTTTTTGTGTTTAGTACAATTGCAAGTTTTGCGCAAGAAAAAGAGGAAGAAGTTACCACTTATTATTTAATTCGTCATGCAGAAAAAAACAGAGCGGATAAAAAGAATAAAGATCCTAATTTAACATTCAAAGGATTAAAAAGAGCAGACCATTGGGCAGAGGTACTTGCGAATGCAAACATCAATATGGTATACACAACTGATTATAACAGGACAAAAGAAACTGCACAACCTACAGCCACTAAAAACGGGTTAAGAATGTATGTCTACAATCCTAGAAAAATGTATGATGGTGGTTTTAAACACAATACCAAAGGGAAAAATGTGTTGGTTGTTGGTCATAGTAATACAACGCCATTTTTTGCAAATAAGATACTAGGGAAAAATGTTTACAAACAAATAGAAGACGATAACAACAGCAATCTATACATTGTTACCGTATCTAAAAGTGGTACTACGAGTGTAGTTCTAAAAATTAACTAGTCGTCTAACAATTTTACTTGAACGTTATCTAGATTAATTTCTGATAATTTTTTAAGCTCAGAATTTTCAAATGCTTTGTCTAAATTCTCTAATTTAGTTGAAGCATTTGTTGCTTTATAATTAATGTAGTCAACAAAACGAATTCCATTAATTATTCTTTCATTTGTTGCTTTTCTAAAACGTTTTCCGCCACCATTAACATGATAGCTATAAGCTAAATACTCAATTTTAAAGTCTTGTTTGTTGACCCAGTACACAAAAACATCATCAAAGTCTTCTCCTCCTCCATCTTCAGAAAATCGAACTTCTACTTTATAATATGTTATTCCTTTAATTGTAGCTTCTTTTAACAGTTTCTTTTTTACAGCAGCATCATTGAGTCCAAATGGCAGTACTGCAAAATAATGCACAGAATTCACAGAACCAGAATATCGTATTGCCATTGAATCAGGAACAATAACAAACGCATCATTTCTAAACCTTTCAAAACCAGTATTAGATAAAATATCCTTGGTTTCGGTAGTCTCATTTTTGGTAATTCTTATTAAAGAGAATTTCCCATTATTTCTAACGGCTGAATAATGCCTGTTTCTAAAATCAAAGTCTATTGCCGCAGCAGAAATTTTATCGGCACCAGAAGCAATTATCGATGTATCGATTACTTCTTGTGCTGTTAGCACTTTTATTTCAGGTTTACAAGAGGAGATAAACACAATGACAATTAACATTACTAGGCTACGCATACTTTTTTGTTTTGCTTGTTTGACGAAAATAAAGCTCAAAATTACAGCTATTATCCATCAATTCTCGTAAAGTTTTGTTAATTATCTAATTGGTATAAGGTATTTAATTTTTAGTTTAAAAATTTTTTTATTCCCCCTAACTTTTATGATTATCTTTGCTTTTGAAATGCAGAAAAAAATTAACATTCAGAATAAAAAAGCGAGATTCGAATACGAATTCTTAGACAAATATACTGCTGGTATTCAACTTACTGGAACTGAAATAAAATCAATCAGAGAAAGCAAAGCGCGTATAACAGAAAGTTTTTGTGAGTTTAATGAACAAGGCGAATTGTTTGTAGTGAACATGTTTATCGAAGAATATTCTCATGGAAACTTCTTTAATCACAAGCCAAAAAGTGAACGTCGTTTATTATTAAACAAACGCGAGCTAAAGAAATTAGAAAAAGAAGTTAAAAACTCTGGTTTAACTATTGTACCACTCCGTTTATTTATGACTGATAAAGGATGGGCCAAATTAGAAATCGCTTTGGCAAAAGGTAAAAAAATACATGACAAACGCGAAACGATGAAAGATCGTGATAACAAGCGTGATTTGGCTAGAATTAAAAAGGACTTCTAACATGCTTTCTTTCTTAAAACTGATTCGTTATAAAAACTTATTGATGGTTTTGTTGACGCTCATTTTAACGAAATATGCACTTATCAACTCTTTTACGGCTACAGTTTCAGACCTCCAATTTATTTTATTGGCAATCGCAATTCTTTTCATAACAGCTGGTGGATATATTATCAATGATATTTTTGATGTTATACCTGACAAAATAAACAAACCAACGAAGGTTTTTATTGGCAACACAATCTCAAAAAAAAATGGATTCCTTGCCTATTTTATACTCACAACATTAGGGCTCACTTTCGGAGTTTATGCTTCATATATAAAAGAAAACAGCACGTATTCAATTTTCTTTTTAACGACCATTGTTTTACTTTATTGGTATTCTAAATACCTAAAAAAGATTGCTCTTATTGGCAATGTGGTCATCTCTTTTTTAACAGCACTTACTATATTTATGGTCTTTGTTTTTGAAACTAAAAACATCAATTCATCTTCAAACATACTCGAAGTAATTGTTCATTTATTTACTTCAATTTCTGTTACTATCTCTATTTTTATCTATATTATTTTCGCTTTTTTCATGACTCTTATAAGAGAAATCATTAAAGACATCGAAGATATTAATGGAGATTATAGGTTGAAAATGAAGACATTACCCATTATTATTGGAATTAACAGAACTAAGAAAATTGTTCTTTTTCTTTCTTCTTTGGTATTTCTATTTATTTTAATGCTTCTAAAAGAGGAATTAACACGTCTCCCTCTTTTGTTTTGGTATACAATCCTTTTTATAATTTTCCCTTTTGCCTGGTTTCTTTATAAACTGTTCAACTCAAAAACTTCAAAAGACTTTCATTTGCTTAGTACCTTAATTAAGGGCATTATGTTTTTTGGAATTGTATCCATGTTACTTATAAAACGTTAGTTTATGCTAAAAGAAAAATTATCAAACTACAATATCATTCTTGCTTCTGGATCACCAAGAAGACAACAATTCTTTAAAGATCTAGACATTCCGTTTACGATTCAATTAAAAGAAGTTGACGAAGTATATCCAACGGCATTAAAAGGGGCAGAAATTACTGATTATTTAGCCAATTTAAAGGCACAACCATTTGATTCTTTACATGATACTGATCTATTAATTACTTCAGATACTATTGTTTGGTTACAGGATGAAGCCTTAGGGAAACCAAAAGATGCCATAGAAGCTTTTAATATGTTGCGTAAACTTTCTGGCACCCAGCATGAAGTAATGACTTCTATCAGTATCAAAAACCCAAAGTTTCAAATAATTACGAATGATACTACCGTGGTGTACTTTAAAGAACTGACAGATGAAGAAATTAAGTACTATATAAAAACATGTAAACCTTTTGATAAAGCAGGTGCCTATGGCATTCAAGAATGGATAGGTTTTATTGGGATTGACAGACTAGAAGGTAGTTATTTTAATGTGATGGGATTACCCGTTCATAAGTTATATAAAGAATTGATGAAATTGTAGTTAAATGCTACAATAATAGTATTATTTTTGCCACAAACACAACAATTATACTTTGATGAAAAAATACACA
>JAESTN010000204.1 GCA_016763595.1 Flavobacteriaceae bacterium
ATCCTTGGCAAACACAAACTAATAATCGGTTGTTTATTGGGTTTATACTTCAAGTACTCACGGCTTTTAGTCTCATTTTTGGTTTTATTTATGGGTATTCAAACCTTATTATTAGCAATGATGCGTTTTTTACAGAATACCAAGAAACCTTAATAAAACTATCAATTCTACTGTGCATCTTATTATTGGTGTATTCAGTAGTCTATTTTGCCTTTTATTCTTATTATTCTTTTGCTACTTTACAAATTGAGTCTGTTAAACAAGAGCGCAAACAGATAGATCTACAATTAAAAGCATTAAAGTCTCAATTAAGTCCACATTTTTTATTCAACAGTTTGAATACCATTTCTTCATTAGTACATACTAATACAAAGAAATCTGAATTGTTTATTCGGAAATTAGCGAACATGTACCAGTTTACATTAAGCAGTTACCATTCTATGTTAATCTCATTAGAAGAGGAATTAGACTTTGTAGCCTCTTATCAATATTTATTAGAAACAAGGTTTGAAGATAAATTAACAATTAAAATTGATATACCGGCAACATTAAATGCAACTAAAATTCCACCTTTGACATTACAAATGTTGATTGAAAACGCGGTGAAGCACAATACAATGGATAAAAAGAATCCGTTACAAGTATCTGTTTATGTTGAAGGAAATCATATTTGTGTGAAAAATAATATAACTGAAGAACCATCGAATAAGACGTCTTTCCATATCGGTTTAAAAAACATTAATACACGCTATTTATTACTTGCTAGCAAAGGAATTTCTATTAGTAACGGAAATGTTTTTTTAGTTAAAATCCCTATTATTCGATGAATAAATTATTTATACACACATCGGTTTTTAGGTTCTTAAGTCCATTTTTTAGTGGAATAATAGCGTATTTGTTAATCTTATTGATTAATAATAACATTGTTCAATTACAAGAAGAGTTTTTAAGTCAAGAATTATACGTTTGTATTGCACTGTCTTTTATTGTTCATGAGTTCTCGCGTTTACAATTGTGGTTGTTTAAATTTATACCTAGTTTTTTGGGAACGGCATTTATGTTGTTAATTCACATTATTATTTCTGTATTGACAAGTGCTACAATAATTTCTTTACTTATTATTTCTTATTACTTATATGCTTCGGGTTACGCACCTTTAATAGAAGAACTACAAACTTTTATTAGTATTTATTGTTGTATTCCGGTTGCTTATGTGTTATTGAATTTAAGTCACCAATACTTAAATAAGATCAATACTCAAAAGTTAGAAAATGAATTGCTAATTAAAGAAAACATAGAAGAAGATTTTAAACAATTTAAAAGAGAGATAAACCCCAGTTTATTATTCGAAAGTTTTGAAGTTTTATTAGTTTTAATCAAAGAGGATAAAAACCTTGTAGATGATTTTATTGACAACTTAGCAACAATTTATAGATATATTTTAGCCAGTAAAAAGAATCAATTGGTTTCTGTGAATAACGAGTTAGGTGTTGTGAGTGAATTGGTTAAGCTGTACAATCATTTGCCTTATAGAAAGATAAAGATTAATGTAAAAGGGAATTTTGAATTCTTAATTGTACCTGGGACATTGCTTTATGTTATTGAACAAATCATAAAAACAACGATCGTTTCTACCAAAGTAGATTTAGAAATATCGGTAAAAAGACAGAACAATAATTTTATACTTATGTACTCAAAAGAGGACAAAATTACAGATACCTTTACCTATAAAAACATCGAAGATTTAGATAAAGTTTATAGTATTTATAGCACTGAATCTATTGCCGTGTTTGAAGAAGAAAATCAACGAATTATTAGCATACCAACATTAAATATCAAAGCGTAAACCATGAAAGCAGTAATTATAGAAGACGAAAATTTAGCCGCTGATAAGCTAGCCCGTTATTTACATAAGTATGATGCTGAGATCTTAATATTGGACAAACTATCAAGTATTTCTGATGCTGTTTTTTGGTTTCAAAATAACCAAGATTATGATGTTGTTTTTATGGATATTCAATTAACTGATGGATTGAGTTTTGAGATCTTTAATCAAGTACAAATTGCGAAACCAATTATTTTTACTACTGCTTTTGACGAGTATGCAATTGATGCCTTTAAGGTAAATAGTATCGATTATATATTAAAACCGATCACATTTACAGATGTTTCAAAAGCGATGGAGAAACTGAAGAAACTACAGCGTGTTTTTTCTGGGAATGAGCATGTACAAAATGCAGTAAAGGAACTAAAAGAAAAGAAAACCAAAGACCGTTTTTTAGTACGCTTAGGAAACCATATTCACTCTATTAAAACAACTGATATTTCATTATTTTATGCGGACGGAAGAACGGTGTATTTAATTACAAAAGAAAAAAGAAAATTCATTTTAGATTATAAGCTAGAGAGCTTAGAAGAGGTGTTAAATAGTGCTGATTTCTATAGAGTAAATAGAACATTTATTGTGAATATTTCTGATATTAAAGATGTATTGGTCTATTCTAATAGTAGATTAAAAATTACTTCTGCTATTTTTAATGAAAAGGAGATTATTGTAAGTAGAGAAAAAGTAGCTGCTTTTAAACAATGGTTCGAAGGAAATTAACCCTGCTAAGGGTATTTACTTGATGTTTGAATGGATGTGATTAAAGATTTTTTCTTTCTCTATGCCAGTTGAGTTTGTTCTGAAGTTATTGATGTTTCTTTTTATATATAATTAGGAATTCAATTTAATTTTTGATTGATTTGTGTAAAAATACAGCATGTCGTTTCAGATTAAAGAGATTCAAAATTCCGAAAATAGTTTAAAAACTATTGAAATTTTTAATGATACAACTTTTGCTAAAATTGTTTTGAATCAAGGAGCAAGTTTACAAGAACTTACTCTAAATTCTGTGCCAATAATTCAAGATTTACACCCTTTGAAATATCAAGACACCTACGCTTCATCTATTTTATTTCCTTTTGCAAGTAGGATAGAAGACGGGAAATATGCGTTTGAAAATGTAGCTTATCAAACAGAAATAAATGAATTAGAAAGAAACAATTCCTTGCATGGTTTTGTGTATGATAAAGAGTTTGAAATTGTAAACCAACAATTAGAATCTGATACCGCTTTAATTGTATTAGAATATCATGAAACGAAACTCACAAAAGGGTTTCCGTTTACCTATAAAATTCAGATCACCTATGTTTTACAGAATGATTTGTTAACGTTAAAAGTAAACGTGTTCAATACATCGAATAAAAATTTCCATTTACCATTGGCTGGCATCCGTATTTTACGAGTTCAGACTTGTATGCCAGTACCTTAAAATTTGATAGCGACACAAAAGTGCTGTTTGATA
>JAESTN010000205.1 GCA_016763595.1 Flavobacteriaceae bacterium
CGAATTTAAATCTGCTCCTTGATTGAGTAAATGTGTAGCAAATGAATGCCTTAATATATGAGGACTCTTTTTTACCTTCGTAGAGACCTTACTAAAGTAACTATTTATTACTCTATAAACAAGAGTTTCATAGATTTTATTTCCTTTTTCTGTGACTAGTAAGTAATCTGTTTCAAACCGCAACCCTTCTCTCACTACCAAATACTTACGTACCGTGTCTAATACTGATGGGATTAAAGGAAGCAATCTTTCTTTATTTCTTTTCCCTAAAACCTTTAGAGTTTGTGCCTCCATATGTACAGAACCAACCTTCAAACCAATCAACTCTGCCCTTCTCATTCCTGTAGAATAAAACAATTCTACGATCAACCTATTTCGCAAAGAGGAAAAATCTTTTTCAATTCCCAGCGCTTCTATCACTTTATTAATCTCTTTAACAGTAAATGGAATTTGCACTTTTTTAGCAACTTTTAAAGCTTTATGCTTCACTAAAGGACTTTGAGCCACCTGCTGAGTCTTTTGTAAAAATTTATAAAATGATTTTAAAGAGCTAATTTTCCTGTTAATTGAATTGTTAGAAATACCTGCGTCAACAAGCAACACAATCCAAGATCTTATTTGGCTATAATTAACTTCTACTAAGCTGTCTAAGTCGAATTCATTTACACAAAATTCATAAAAAGAATTAATATCATTTTTATACGCAATTACGGTATGTTTAGAATAGTTTCTTTCAAACGTTAAATATTCTAAAAACGAAGTTACAATCATATAATATCTCTAGTGAAAAATGTTATTTCAAATTTACATATATATTCATTAAAAAAAGTTTTAGGCAAAAAAAATCCTGTCAATTGACAGGATTTATATTTTAATAGGCTATTTCTAACCTACTTCTTCTTGTGTTCTTAATCTCTGAACATAAGAAGCTTTGATGTTTTGAGCTCTTTTTACAACAGACGGCTTATTGAAATGCTTTCTGTTACGTAAGTTCTTCATTGTCTTCGTACGATCAAATTTTCTTTTGAAACGCTTTAAAGCTCTATCGATATTCTCTCCTTCTTTAACTGGTATAATTAACATATATATGCACCTCCTTTCATCTATTCTATCTATTTGTTTTTTAAATTGACTGCAAAATTACGAAGTTAAATCGGAATTAAAACAACTTTTAACGAATATTTATTTTGGAGCCCAAACACTATAACTTTTTGGAGGCACTTGAATCTTCACCCACTTACCACTTTGAGTAACTGGCTCCCAGCTAGAATGCCCTGTATAGTCTTTTATTAAGGTATTGGCCCAATTTGTTTCTACCCAGCGTTCTTGCCAAGAATTAGAGTTATTTATATAGACTACTAAGCCCGCATTGTTATACCCATTTCGCTTTGCTATATATTCGTCAGTGTCTGTAAATAGATTTGTTGTAGTACCACCTGCTAAATTGTTATGAATCCAAATAAGGTTGTTCAATTTATTTTTATCCAACCATACTTCATAATCTTTATAAAACATTGTTGGATACCCCTCATGTGTTAAAATATAGGCATATGCCAACATCTTACCATTAAAAATTTCATCTGTATCATGATTTGCTACAAAAGTCACTGCTCTAGATGCATTGTGTTTCCACAACATATCATCGTTCAATTTATTTAAATTATTTCCTTCAAATGCATCTTTCATTCTGTAATAACACGCAAAATCAAAAGCACTAACTTCTGCTTGACTGGTCCACCAATCTAAGGTATTGGCATTCCCATCCCAATATTCACCAACAGCAAAACCTCCTACTTCATTTTTCCAATCTTTTACAACCCACGGCTCAAACCCTTTTACATAGTCAAATCTCCAACCATCAAAACCAATTACATTTTTATAATACTTAGCTACAGATTCTGTGTTTTTCCACAATTCATTTTGCACATACGTTTGATGATGACACATATCTGGATAACCACCAAAGGCCCCAGAATCATTATTATGTATTCCGTTTGCGTGAAAATCATGATAGCTTCTTATAAACTTACCTGACATGGGCTGAAAATCGGTCCAAGTACTTCCTCCTGTATAAGGGTTTGCTTGACTTGCACCTCCACTATTGTGATTGATTACAATATCTGCAATGACACTTAATTGAGCCGTGTGCGCTTCAGTGATCAAACCCTGGAGCTCTACCAAAGATCCAAATCGGGTTTCTGTACTCCCCATCTGATTGTATTGACCAAAATCGAAATAATCAAACGGATCATATCCCATTGAAAATGGTCCATTTTGTGCCTTAGAAACTGGAGGCAACCAAATGGCATCAATTCCTGCATTACTCCAATCTTGCACTTTACCTTTGACTGTATCCCACCAAGTTCCACCTGCGGGTACATCCCAATAAAAAGCTTGCATCATAACACCTGTTCCTATTTGTTTTAAACCTGCTTTAGCTATTAATGGTTTGGTTGTTTCTTGATGAACAATTACCTCCTCCTCTTCGATGGAACAACTGAGAAAAAGAATTACTAATAACATCCATAATTTGTTAAGTTTTTGTGGGGATCTCATAAATATAAGTTTTAAAATTCATGTTAAACTACTGATTATTAAACACAAACAAAAATCACATTATGTACGAAAACGTTTTCGTGTTGACAACTTTTTTTTATTAATTTGCTTTTCAACACCTACATAAACAAAAAAAACACCTCTTATTTTGAGGTGTTTTTTTTAGTAATAAACCAATAATGGCATTAAATTTTTGGTAACTGATTAATAGTTTTATCTATCTTTTTTGCGATACCCAAAAGGCTATTTTCGCAAAACTCATAACCCAAAAATCTAGGTTGCTGGCTTATAGTCTTTTTTATCTATTATCATTTTTGCGATACCCGAAAGGCTATTTTCGCAAAACTCATAACCAAAAAATCTAGGTTGCTGGCTTATAGTCTTTTTTATCTATTATCATTTTTGCGATAATTTCTTTTAAAATTTCAGAAGTACCTCCTCCAATTGGGCCAAGTCTACTATCTCTAAGCAATCTTGCTAATGGATAATCTTCCATATATCCATAACCTCCTAACAACTGTAAGGCATCATAAATAACAGAATCCGCCATTTTTGTAGACAACAGCTTCGACATACTTGCCTCTTTAACCACGTATTGCCC
>JAESTN010000206.1 GCA_016763595.1 Flavobacteriaceae bacterium
ACGGTAAAAGATAATGAATATGCAGGAAGATCAAAATACAGATATAGAAAACGAAGAATTATACGAACATCACAGATTTGTTGCAAGTGAAGGGCAAGAGCCTTTGCGTGTAGATAAGTTTTTGATGAACTTTATCGAAAATGCCACACGTAATAAAGTACAGCAGGCGGCTAAAGCGGGTAATGTTTTGGTTAATGATGTAGCAGTAAAATCGAATTACAAAGTAAAACCTAATGATGTTGTTCGCGTGGTTTTGACATATCCACCAGCAGAGAATTTATTAGTGGCAGAAGATATTCCATTAGATATTATTTATGAGGATGATGCTGTAATTGTAGTGAATAAAGCGCCAGGAATGGTGGTGCATCCAGGTCATGGGAATTATTCAGGAACCTTGGTGAATGGATTAATTCATCACATAGAAAACTTACCAACCAATAGTAATGAACGTCCAGGATTGGTACATAGAATTGATAAAGATACAAGTGGATTGCTAGTTGTAGCAAAGACAGAATATGCAATGGCACATTTGTCTAAACAGTTTTATGACCGTACAACGGAACGACTTTACTGTGCATTGGTTTGGGGATATATTGATGAAGATGAAGGGACGATTGAAGGAAATATTGGTCGTAGTTTTAAGAATCGTTTGCAAATGGATGTTTTTCCGGAAGGAGACTTTGGAAAACACGCAGTTACTCACTTTAAAGTTCTAGAACGTTTAACCTATGTAACTTTGGTTGAGTGTAAGTTAGAAACGGGTAGAACGCATCAAATTAGAGCACATTTTAAACATATTGGCCATACCTTATTTAATGATGAGCGTTATGGAGGTGATGGTATTTTAAAAGGGACAACGTTTACCAAATACAAGCAATTTGTTCAAAACTGTTTTAAAACGTTACCAAGACAAGCACTACACGCAAAGACACTTGGTTTTGAGCATCCAACAACGGGCGAGTTTATGCGTTTTAACTCTGATATTCCTAATGATATTGTAGAATGTCTAGATAAATGGAGAACCTACTCTGAACATTCCAATCACGAAGAGATATAGTTTGTTCTGAACTCATTTTAGAAGCTATTTATCATTTCAAAGAAAAGCGAGAAATCTACTAATAATAGTACCATTTCTCGCTTTTTATATGGAGGTGACTACTGATTTTTAGAAACAATAAAATCACGCAATTTAAGCAATGCTTTTGCAGTACCTTTTTTAAAAATATTTTTAACGAATAAAAAAACCATTAGCTTTTTTATTGGGGACTTCGCTTCAATATATACTTCTGTTTGTACAGAACACGATGTGTTTGTTATGGGGGTAATTGTATGGAATTGATACAAGGCATCAACTGGTGGTGGACTTGTGGTCATTTCTCCATAAACCAATTGCCCAGGGTTTCCTTGTTTGGTAATCGTAGTAAAGTTTAGATGTTTGTCTTTAATAATACAAATATGTTCTGTGCCAATTCTATTTACTTCGTTAGGATTAAACTCAAAATCAACAATTGCATCCACCCAATGTTTTCGGTAATTAAAATTGGTAATGTATTCTAATAATTCAGTTGCGGAAATTGGAAATTGGTTCTCAATTACAAAAGAAGGTGCTTTGTCAAATTCAATTTTTTTAGCTAATTGAAATGGTTTTAGCTTCAACTCTTTTTTGTCAATAATAGAATACAGGTATTTCAGCTCTTTTCCATCATACCAATTACTTCCTACATTGAAATTGTATAATTTGGTTTTATAAGAGTCAGACAAGTGAATGTGATTTGTCAATGCTTCACTTAGCAATACATAATTATCACTATCAACAGAATTTTTCATCAATCGATGTGCTTCTATCACTTGAGTACCAAAAGGTTTTCTGCTATTGTGTACATGAATAAATTGCAATTTCCCACAATGTGCAATAATTTTTAACTGCAATTTGGGTGCCGAAGAACAGGCATTGCAAGGACAAATTCTGTTTTTTTCTAACAATTTTAAATGACTGTAAAAAGCCGTAAACATGTGTTCTACTTGTGCTAATAGCTTTTCTAAAGATGGAATTTCATTCTCTTTATAAAAAAATAAAGCATCGCCTTCAATTTCTGCCAATTGCAATTGTTCTGTATTGGCTTCTATCAAAACTTCTAACAATTCAGAAATAACATGTTGGCTATGCTCTACTTCTGTAGTTTGTACAAATTCTGTAAATCCAGAAATATCGGGTAAGAAAAGTAATGAAGAATTCATGTGTGGATTTGTCGATTTTACAGTTTAAAACTAACTAAAATTGTTGAATTAGTTTCTTTTTATTGTTAATTTCTATAGCCTGCTGTATATAATATAAAAGAACAATTTCATGATATCCTTTTAATGATACGACTCTTACTAATTTTCCTTTTCCATGAAGTAAAGACAATTTATCTTCTAAAAGTATTCCTTTTAAAAAACCAATGTCCACTCCTTTTGATGTCGTTCTTAAATGGCAAATACCACCGTTTTTGTCAGAATAGGTTGTGATTCTTTCTTTTTTTGTTTCAGTAATGCTTGGATTTGAAAGCAATAAGTTTCTCACATCTAGAAACAGGTTTTTATATATGGATTGTACATCTATATTGTATTGCATGGTGAATTTTGTGTTGTTTAGTTTTCTAATTTATTTGTTGATTGCCCGTAATTGAAATCAACAAAAAGCGAGCTATTTTTTGCAGTAAGGGTCAGAAGAGAAATGATCTTGAAAAGTAAAATTTCGATCTTCAAATTTTTCGGGTAAAATTTTAAAATGTTTGATTCTGTCAATTCTAAAAGCTCTCATTTCATTCCGTAAATGACACCAAGCAATTAAAATCCATTTATGATTTGTAGAATACATGGCGCAGGGTTCTATCTTTCTAAAAGAAATTGTTGGATCGTTGGCTTTTTGATAATTAATCTCGACAAAATAAAAATTGGTAATTGCCAATTGAATTTCAGACAGTACATTACTAGAAAACTCTTCATAGTTCCAATTAAATACCTGAATTTTATCATGTAATAATTCGCTTTTCTCTTGGATAGAACTTTTAAAAACCGACTTAATTTTTGTCAATGCTTCGTTAAATTCATTTACAAAAGAGGCATCTTTAGATTGGTTTATAATATGTTGAGCAGTAATTAATGCGTTTGCTTGTTTTTCTGAAAACTGTACTGGTGCTACCGTATAATTATCCATCAAACTATATCCGCGTCCTTCAATAGTGTATACAGGGATGCCAGCTTCTTCTAATTTACGAATGTCTCTGTAAACAGTTCTAATACTTACATCGTATTTTTCTGCCAATTCGGTTGCGGTTAACAATCGTTTGGATTTTAACAGGGTAAGTATTGATATGAGTCTTGATAATTGTGACATAAAAAACAAAGATAGCGAACCCAATTAGGATTCGCTAGGTGAAACCCGCTTTACACATTAGAAAATTTATTAGATCTTGGAACTACTGCAAAATAGAACACTTCACTACTTTTTTAGGCTTCGGTATAGTGGTACTATGCTAAAACTGAGAAAAGGCTATATTTTATTGTAGTTGTTACCTTCATTACAAATTTCTAATACCTAAAGTGGGTTAAATTTAATTCATAGAATGCAATGCAACTCTATTTCCTTCAGTATCTATGAACTGAGCAATAAAACCGTTTTCTCCAATGGCCATTTTAGGAATAAATACTTTTCCTCCAGCATCTACAACTTTGTTTAACGCAATGTTTAAGTCATCTCCACCATTTAAATACACCGTAGAGCCATCGGTAGAAGGATTCATTTCGTCCATTCTCATAATAGCGCCACCAACACCCATATTTTCTTGATCATGTGGGAAAAAACCATATTCAACATTTTTTTCTGGCATGTGAAAATCTGTGATTTCTAGACTTAAGATCGTTTGGTAAAAGGTTTTTGCTCTTTCGTAATTTGTTACTGGTATCTCAAACCAGTTTACTGCATTTTTCATTTTGTAGTTGTTTAAAATTTATACTACCACAAAAGTAAAATTGAGAATGACAGATGATGTCAGAGGTGTAGAATAATTGAGTTTATTTAGTGTTTGGGTATTCGTGACTCTAAAAAAAATACAGTTTAATTTATAGGTTCGTTGATCTTTTTATTTCAGTTCACTAATCACTTCACGCTCTACTCGATTAAGTAAATCCATTAGAACTTTAAAATCAGTTTCTGCCATGTTATTGAAATCTAGTAATCGATGTTTCCATTTTTTATTTGGATACATTTTAACAATAGTATGTCTAATTTTTTGCATGATAGCATTTCTATGATTGTATTCTCCTTCAATTTTGATGGAGGCACTTTTTAAGGCACAAAAAAGGCTATACCTATTGTTTTGTATATCATCTTCACAATCCCGATCGTCATTTTTATGCCAAGAATCTTTAGTGCTAAGCAATTCCTTGGTTTTTCTTATAATTTTAAAATCTGACTCAGTAATTGGAACATCTGGGTCATGGTCAATAGTAAAGGTCACCTTATTGCCATTTATGATAAGACTATCCATGGTGTACCAGCCCCAACTACTCGTTTTAAATAGTACCTGAGAAAAGCCAGCTCTGTCAGTTATTTCAAACCGAACATCAAGGTTGAGGTCATTACTGGTAATCACGTTTCCCCTTAGAGGAAGTTGATTAAACAATGTATTACGATCCAATTTGTCAACGTTTAGTGGTATTTTGAAATAAGTGAAATAGCTTTTTTTACATGTTCCCGTTAGTTCTCCATCTTTTAATAGGAGTTCGCACTTCCCTTGCGAGTAGATGAATGATGATGAAATGATAAAAATGACTAAGGAAAAAAGGTACTTCATGTTGAAAATGGTCTTAGAGGTTACTAATGTTAAAGAATATGATGCTGTTTTAGTGAATTATATTCAGAGATAGCGAAGTTATATTTTAAAAATTAAAAATCAATATGGAAAGATTCCTTTGCATGATTTCTTGATGTTATTAGGCGTTCAATTGCTCAGTAATCAAACGTTAAAATAATGCAATACAAAAATACACGTAGTTTCAATGTATTGTATTTACCTCTTCTTTTGCTGATGCGAATGATCAAATTTGGCCTTGACAGTTTCTAATTTAGCAGGACTTGTAAAGAGCATTAAATAGGCTTCTTTAAAAGATTTACTTTTAAATACATCGATAAAGATTGCTTTCCATTCATGGAAATTTAGCGTAATTGGATTGTACGAGTTTACAGGTGTTGTAATCCCGTAAAATGCTTGCTCATCTTCTGCTTGAAAAGTGCCGAAAATCCGGTCCCAAAAAATAAATGTAGAACCAAAGTTCTTATCAATATATCTTGGGTTTGTTGAGTGATGTACTCTATGGTGTGATGGTGTTACAAAAATGTATTCTATAGGTTTGGGTAATTTTCTAATATATTCAGTATGAATCCAAAATTGATACAACACTTCTATTTGGTGACAGATAAAAAAAGTAATTGGATCAAATCCCATCAATGCAACTGGAACAAAAAAGACAATCTTTATATGTTGTGTCCAACCTAATCGAAAAGAAACAGACCAGTTGTATTTTTCTGAGTTGTGATGGGTTACGTGAGTTGCCCACCAGAAACGATTTACATGTGTTAACCTGTGCGACCAATATCTGATGAAATCAATAGAGACAATACACAATATAAAGCCCCACCAAGTTCTAGGGATACTCCAAGGTACCATGTTGTAAAAGAACAAAATAAGTCCGTAGATCCAAAGTTTTAATAGTGCCGAAATCCCCACATTTACCAACCCAATAAAAGTTGCTGAAATAGTATCTAAACTATCGTAGTATTTCTTTTTTTGTTTCCATGTAAAAAACCATTCTAATACGACTAAAGAAATCATAGGGATTGCAGCTAACTCAATGATATTTAGATCTATGAGCTGCTCTAATAATGTTTCTAAAGTTAAGGGTGTTTTTTTCATTGAATTTGTATCATTGTTAACGAATGCAAACTAAGCAATATTATAAGAAGCACCCAATTTTTTTAAGGTTTCAAAATGTGATGCCAAGGCAGGCCTAATTGTTGGTATTCTTTATCTGGTTCTAGCCAAGTAGAATCCTTGGAAATATGTGTTACTCAAAAAATGATTCATAAGGCAATACTTGTACTGAAATTGTCAAAATAATTAGTCAACTTGATGCTGTTTCTATGTTAGAGTCCACGCCATTTTTTTTGGATGTATTGCGTGTTTTAATAGTAGAGAATAGTAAAGTTGCAGGAAAGCGTGTTTATACTCATTTTGGAGAAGGTGATTAGACGAGTGGTTCAGACATCAATTTCTTTTATATCCATATCAATTTTAAGTTTTTAAAAATTTGATAATTCTTCTTTGGAGTTGTATTTTTACTTCATTAAGAAAATAGAAAAATGAAAATCATTATATCTCCAGCAAAATCTTTAGATTTTGAAACTCCAGTAGCAACAAGTTTACATACACAACCACAATTTTTAGAAGAGTCAATAAAGCTAAACAAGAAATTAAAAACCTTGTCTAGAAAGAAGATTGCAGAATTTATGAGTATTTCTAAAGACTTGGCAGCGCTGAATTATGAGCGGAACCAAAATTGGAGTTTGCCGTTTACAACCGAAAATGCGAAACAAGCGATTTTTGCATTTACAGGAGAAGTTTTTAGAGGAATTGATGTGACTACTTTAGAAGCTGCAAAATTACCAGTATTGCAAGATCGTTTGCGAATACTATCGGGATTGTATGGTTTGCTAAAACCATTAGATTTAATGCAAGCCTATCGTCTAGAAATGGGTAAAAAATTAAAGGTTGGTAGCACTGAAAACTTATACAAGTTCTGGGGAGATAAGATAGCCAATGCTTTAAATGAAGAATTAGCAGACAATGATTTGTTGGTGAATTTAGCAAGCTCAGAATATTTTAAGGCCGTGAATCAAAAAGTATTAAAAGTACCCATGATTACTCCGGTATTTAAAGATTTTAAAAACGGACAGTATAAAACGATTATGACCTTTGCTAAAAAAGCACGTGGATTGATGGTGCGTTATATTATAGATAACAATATTACTACTATTGAAGGCATAAAAGGATTTAATATTGATAACTATCGGTTTTCTGAAGAGATGTCTACAGAAACAGAGTTATTTTTTACGAGATAATGCAAATTAGAGAAGCACATACAAATGATGCCGAGATTGTTTCTCAATTAGCAATAACAACTTTCGATGAAACATTTGGACACTTATTTAATGACCGACAAGTATTACTAGATTATTTTGAACGTACATTTTCTCAAGAGAAAATGCGGGATAGCATTCAAAAAGAAAACAATGCTTTTTGGTTGGTTTTTGTTGATGGAAAGCCAGTAGCTTATGCCAAACTAAAATTGAATTCACGGTCTAAATTTGTATATGCAAATAAGGTTTCTCAATTGCAAAAAATTTATGTTCTTAAAGAGTTCTTGTCTATGAAAATTGGCTTGAAATTACAACGTACTTTATTGCAAAGAGCTGTGGATTATGGGAGTGAGCAAATCTGGCTATCTGTTTTTATAGAAAATAAAAGAGCAATCAACTTTTATTTAAAAAATGATTTTACAGAAGTAGGTGCACATCAATTCCAAATAGGGAAATATAGTTTCGACTTTATTGCAATGAGTAAGGTTTTGTAACCTGTTTAA
>JAESTN010000207.1 GCA_016763595.1 Flavobacteriaceae bacterium
CGGTAATAACAATATTATCTATATAAATCCCTTCATCACTAGATGTTAAACCTTTAAATTGTAATTTAATATTTAAATTAACATTATCACTTAAAGTAATACTCGATGTTACAAAAGTTTTAAAAGTATTAGAGGACACTGTACAACCGTCACTTGTACCAGTGGATAAAGAAGGTAAAGTTGTTTCAGTACCACAATCACCATTGCCATCAAAAGCAAGATCAAGAGCTGCAGGTGCATTTGCGCTATCACCAGTATTTTGTATCCACATTAAGTTTTGATAAGCACCGCCATCTAATGAATACGTTATTAATAATTCATCAGTACTATCCCAATCATCATAATGATGCGCTAGCAGGTCTATTGAGAATGTAAAAGAGTTTGATCCAGCAACATTAATTTCATCTAACTGAATTGAAGGGTTGGTTAAAGAAAGGTCTTCAACAGACCACATATAAGTATCATTACCTCCTTTACTAGGATTTGTTCTGTTAAAAACATCGGTAAAACCTGAGCCTTCTGTTGCAGAAGGAGTGTATCCGCTATTCTCTGTTTCGAAATCTATGGTTGTGACTTGCCCAAAACTTGAATGGGTAGCTAAAGCAAAAATAAAAGTTAGTGCAATTTTTAATAGGTAATTTTGTTTCATAGTTTGGATTTTTGAAGGCTAAAGTTAATAAAATAAATGACTCATGAAAATCTTAAATGCTTATTTTACAATATGATAACTTTATTGTTCGCTTTTTCTATAGAAGAAAGGTGAAAACAAAATCAAAACAGTAAATAACTCTAAACGATCAATTAGCATTAAAAATGACCAAACCAGTTAGCCTTATATGAAGATGTACATAAGTATCTATTTGAAAAATTGTTTCGGGTAGTGTCGTCACAAAGATCAAGTAATACATAGATGTTTACACCAAACAATGCTTTAGCCTTTGGGTTTTTTCAAATAAGGATGCATTGATTTTTAACTTTTAAGAAGGTTTTTAATACCCATCTCCAGGTGCTTCTGGACTTCTAGCTTGAGCCGTTTTTGGATTTAAAAAGGCATAAGTTCCTATTGCGGTTAGTACGGTGTATTTACCAAACTTACCTATCTTTCTAATTGCTTCTTTTCTTGTTATATTCTCTGTTTCACTTTTCATTTAATGTATATATTTAAAAGGTTATTTAATGAATATTTTCTTATGTATGTTTCCTTTTTTAGTTTCTAATTTTACAATATAAAAGCCGCTTTTTATAGTGTTGGGAATTGCTAAATCAATCATTGAGTTTGAAGAGAAGTTTTTATCGAGTATTCTTTTTCCTAATATGTCATAAAGTATAATGTTTGCCTTGGCATTTTTAATCCCAGTTATTCTTAACGTACGATTTGATGTTATATACATCTTGATTTGATTTGTGAAGAAATCATCTATGTCTAACGTTTTTCTTAAATCTGAAGTTGAAGTTCTTAAATACAACCTTCCAATTCCGTTGTTGTCAGAATTTATAGTGATTTTGTATGCTGAATTTGATTCGTCAATTCTAGTTATTTTGCTTTCAGTTATGTCTTCAATAAATACCATTAACCCACTAGGTAGGTTTTGATGATTGATTGAGAATGTAATCTCTTTGCTTGAAATTGCATTAAAACCAATTGGGACAATTATATTTTCGTACTCATTATCTGGTAATGCCTGTAGAGAAAAGGGGGTGCCATCACTATCTGTTACTAAATGAGTGTAGACACTAAATGTGTTTGAAGTGCCAGTAAACATGCCGGCGTCGTATCCGGGGTCAAGTCCTGTAGTGGTACCAGTAATGTATTTTATTTTAGTATGCTTATTGGTTGCTCCAGCAGTCATTTGAAGTGTGATTTCTGGCCAAACTGACTTGGATTTACTAAATACATCCATAGTTTGATGGCTTTGCATTGCTTCTGTAAAGTCAATAGTTGATCCATTTGTGATTGCGTTTACAAAAAAACCTTGACCAGGAGCAATAAACCGTGCGCTTGACGCTTGATTTATTGGGATATATTCTGATCCGTCCCAGAAATACAGAGCCTGAAAAGTAGCATTTATATTTGTTGTATTAATACTTAAAAAATTGTTTGTGGCATCGGCGTTTGAGTTTGCAGAGATATATGAAGGATACGGATTTCCTATTAAATTCCATTTATTATTTGTTCCATCTGTAATTGTAATTGCAACCTCTCTAGTCGCTATAGTTCCTTTAAAAGTAACGACTCCTGAGGATGTTCTTAACGTAGCATATCCTTTACCTACAATAAAATTTCCTGCTCCTATAATTGTACTAGTCGTGTAGTAAACCCAAGCAGAGCCATCATTGTTATATTGGGCAATACCATAGTTTGAGCCACTTGTCCCAATTGAGTTGGTAGCGATATTAGTTACTGCAAAGTTGTATATACCTTGTGGGCTAACCGGGCTTGATATTAGATGCCAATTGGTAGTTAGATTTCTAGAATAAGAGAGGTTCCCTGAAGAGGTTCCTTTAACAATTATTGAACTACCCGAATTTCCATTTAAACCTCCGGCAATAGTAAGTGTACCATATATTGTGATTGAATTTTCTGAATTAAGGGTTACTGTTTCACCTGCATTAATTGTTAAATTTCCAACTTCTGCTTCTGTACCAGAACCAATTATTGGGGAGGTAGCAACATTTGGAATTGTGACAAATGATGAACTTGTGGGGATGCCATTATCCCAGTTTTCGGCCAGATTCCAAACTGTGCTTGTAGTTCCAGTCCAGTTTGTGTTTTTAATGGTAAAAGCGTCTTCTGCATAGGGTAATAATGTTTCTCCATCACCTGAAGAAGAAACTGTTGTCCATTTCGTCTTGTCAGAGATTGAAGCTAGGTAATCAGAAAAAACAGTTTTATTTGATCTCGATTCAGAATATTTTCCTCCATCTGGCGAAGCTACATTGTTTATTACAACAATTGTTGAGCCAATTGTTAGACCTGTATTAGTTAAGGTAATCCCGTCCCCATCAAAAGGACCAAGGACAGTATCTGCATTTCCAATTTGAATAGCTGCTAAATATGTAATTGGCGCATTCTCATTAGTGCGAGTATAGGCTATAATTCCATCTTTTGAGCCAGAAAGGCTAAAAGAGCCACTACGAGTAATTGATCCTATAGAAGCGTTAAAATTTGGATTTGTATGATGATCAATATCCGTAAATATAACAACGGTACCTGCCGTTATTGTTTTTGATCCTGAAGACCAAGTAATAATTCCTTCACTGCCAATAAAACCACCACTTCCATTTGTTTCATCATCTGTGAAATATATGGTAGCGTTGGGTGTAATATCAGTTAGTACTACTATAGCAAAGTCCTTATCACCATCTGTGTTGAATGCGATAAATGCAATATCACCTATCGATTGAGCATTGCAAATAATGGTGTACAGTAAAAATAGGCATAGCAGGATGCCTCTCAATGAGTGTTTCTTTTTCATAGCGTTGAAAATTTGAACTAAAGTTAGTGAAAAAAAACAACAAAAGCGTAATTAACTGAAAATCAGCTGTTAATTGAGTGTAAAAGGGGTTAGCTTTTTCTCCAGAAGAAAGGTGAAAACAAAATTAAAACAGTAAATAACTCTAAACGACCAATTAGCATTAAAAATGAGCAGAACCATTTGGCGCCATTTGATAAATGTGCATAATTATCTACAGGGCTTACAGAGCCGATTGCAGGTCCAATATTCCCTAAAGAAGAAGCTGCCGCTCCTAGAGCGGAGATGAAATCTAAACCAAAAAATGTTAAAACTACAGAAGAAACAATAAAGATAAACATGTAGATTATAAAGAAGGAAATGATGTTAAAAACAATAGATTGAGGTACTGTTTTGTTGTCATATCGAACGGGTATTATTGCATTGGGGTGAATGGCTTTTTTAAATTCTAAAAAACTGCTTTTTAACATTATTATATGTCTCACAATTTTAACTCCACCACTTGTCGAACCAGCTGAACCTCCAACAAAGAACAATGAAAAGAAAATTCCGGTAGCAAAGAAACTCCACATTGTAAAATCAGCAGTAACAAAACCGGTTGTTGTTAGCACAGAAATTACTTGAAATAATGAGTGTCTAATTGCACTTTCAATTTTTCCATAAACCATAGGATGCTCTATAGTAGTTGCTAAATTAGGATCTTGATAGAAAATAATTAATATGGCTATTAAAGCTGTTAAGATAAGGGTTCCGAAAAAGTAATATTTGAATTCTTCGCTTTGAAAAATTTTTCTAACTTTTCCTTTTAAAGCAAAATATGTTAACACAAAATTTGTCCCAGCAATAAACATAAATGCAATCACAATATATTGCACTAAAGGCATTGCGTTATAATGTGCTAAACTTGCATTTTTGGTAGAAAATCCACCAGTACTCATTGTTGCCATTGCATGGTTTATTGCATCAAACCAAGTCATTCCAGCAACTTTTAAAAGCAAGAACTCCGTTAAGGTTAATACAACATAAATTAGCCATAATCTTTTAGCAGTATCAGAAATTCGTGGATGTAATTTGTCTGTAGAAGGTCCAGGTGCTTCGGCCATAAATAATTGCATTCCTCCAATTCCAAGCAAGGGTAAAATAGCAATTGTTAAAACAATAATTCCCATTCCGCCAATCCAATGCGTTGCACTTCTCCAAAATAAAATTCCTTTAGGTAAACTTTCAACATCTGTTAAAATAGTGGACCCCGTAGTAGAGTAGCCAGAAAGTGTTTCAAAAAAAGCGTTTGTAATATTTGGAATTGCACCCGTAAATAAATACGGTAACATTCCGGTTATAGATAAAGTAAGCCAACCTAATGTAACAATTAGATACCCTTCTTTTTTCTGAATGTTGGTTGATGTTGGTTTGTTGAAGAAATATAATAACAAACCAATAGAAATTGTTATAATCCCTGCGTTTAAAATCCCAAATTGAGCAGCTTCTTGATGGTAGATGCTAAAAGGAACTGCAATTAACATAAAAACACCGTTCAAAATTGCTGTTAAGCCTAAAAAACGATAAATAATTTTAATGTTAAGAGTGCTCATACGTTATGATTTGAACAATTCTTCTACTGTAGAAATTGCTTCAGGTAAACAAAACACAATGGCTCTGTCTTTTGCTTTAATTTGAAAATCGCCAAAAGACATCATGGCTTTTCCGTCTCTGATAATTCCTCCAAAAACGGCTTCTCTAGGTAATTTTAATTGACGAATAGGTTTGCGGGTTACTTTGGCATTTTCTTTTACTTCAAACTCGAAAATCTCGGCATCGATATTATGTAAATTGGCTAGTGCAAGTATTTCTCCTTTACGAATGTGTTTAAAAATACTACTTGCTGCTAATAATTTTTTATTGATTAATGTATCAATACCAATAGTTTGCGAGATATTGATATAATCCATGTTTTCTACCAAAGCGATGGTCTTTTTTACTCCTTTAGATTTTGCGACCAAACAAGACATGATATTTGTTTCAGAATCTCCGGTAACCGCAATAAAAGCATCCATTTCTCTAATATTTTCTTCCTCTAATAATTCAAGATTTCTACCGTCGGCATGAATTACTAGCGTATCAGAAAGTTTGTCAGCAATGTCTTCTGCTTTTTCTTTATTTTTTTCAATAAGTTTTACGTTAAAGTTATCTTTACAAAGGTTTCTAGCAGTTTTAAAGCCAATGCTACTTCCTCCAAGAATCATTACATTTTTAATGTGTAATTGTTTTTGCCCAATAATTTGATTTAATTGACTGATGCTTTCTTTAGGTACAGAAAAATAGACCTGATCTTTAATTTTATAAACAGTATCTCCCCTTGGAATAATAGTTTGCGAAACATTTTCTCTTTTTATAGCAATCGTGATAAAATTTATCTTAGGAAATTTTTCTGCGGCTTCTTTTACTGTTAGATCTAAAATAGGAGACTTGTAACCTAATGATGTCCCCATTACATTAAATATCCCTTTTTCAAATTCTACAGTATCATTAAAAGAAGATTGGTTTAGCAGCATTTTAATTTCATTAGCAGCTAGTTCTTGTGGAGAAATCATGAAATCTACTCCAAACTTTTTAAAATCGACAACATCATTTTTTAAAAATTCGGGATTGTCAATTCTAGCAATTGTTTTTTTAGCGCCTAATGCTTTTCCGATTACAGAAATGGTAAAGTTTGTGTTTTGAGATTCTGTTACTGCTAACAATAAATCTGTAGAATCTATTCCAATTTCTTTTAATAGATTAATTGAAGTAGCATCTCCTTTTTTAGTGATAACATCTAAATGATTGTTTATGTAATTTAGTTTGTCTCCGTCAAAATCTATAATATAGGTATCTTGAGATTCGTAAGACAGTAATTTTGCTAAATGAAAACCTACATCACCAGCTCCAGCTATAATAATTTTCATACTCTATAATGAAATGGAAACCACAAAGATATCGTTCTTTAATTGCTCCTGCAAAAAAAAGCGTTTTTTATTAAATTTTACATCAATAAAATAGGTTTATCTTTATTGATAAAAATGCAAGAAAATGAAAAAATTAACGATAAAGTGTTGGGCTTTAGAAGATAGACCTAGGGAGAAACTGATGCGAAAGGAGAAGTCTGTGTTGTCAGATGCAGAGCTGATAGCTATTTTAATTGGCGCTGGTTCTAAAGACGAAAGTGCGGTAGAATTAAGTAAACGTTTGCTTAAATCTGTAAATAATAACATTAATCAATTGGCATTGTTGTCTACAGAGCAGCTAATGGAATTTAAAGGAATTGGTGAAGCAAGAGCAGTAAGTATTATTAC
>JAESTN010000208.1 GCA_016763595.1 Flavobacteriaceae bacterium
GGATATTTAGGAGCCAGTATTGCTCTTCTAAGTTGTATGTTGGGAAACATTTTTGGAATTGTTGGATTTGTAGCTAACGCAGAAGGACTAGGATACATTGAAACTTTTTTAGGTTTGGACTACTCATTATTACCAACTATTATGGCTGACAGTTTTAGTGTAATTGACCTTTTGTTTTATGGATTTGCAATTTTTGAAGGGTATAAATATTCTTTCAGAAAAATAACAGAAGAGGAAATTGAAATTCTTAATAGTTCAAAATAACATTTCCCAACACTGTGTATACTTAATTACTTCATTTTCGGTGAATTATAAATTTAGTTTTAAATTGAACTCACAAAAAGACGATGAAGCTTTCGGTACATCAATTTTAAAACAAACAGAGTATTTTGGCTCAGCACGGTTGCGATTCAATTTGGCTAAAATGGTGGTTTTAAAATTTATAACTGCAAAAAAAATCTGAAATACGTTATCTGTGAGTCAAAAATAAACCGGTGAATACATGAAAAATTGGGAAGAACAAATAAAATTACCAAATAAGCAATCAGATATTAATTACGCATACATTCTCAAATCTGATACTCAACCAGTAATATGTTCTTATGAAGAACTGCTTGATACTATTGAGAATAACAAAGACGTAAAATACGTTGCGACTCCACAAAATGAATGTTTTTTCATTCCTGGAACTGATTACGAAACCCTTCAACCTGTTCTAAGACAGAAAAAATTAGATATTAAAAATAATCTCAATTGGGGTATTGTATATACTTTATTGTTTGGAGGAATAATGTTTATGTTTAGTGTTACCTCTGATGAGGGATTCTGGGCTAACGGGTCAGGAAAGTTAAATATTTTGATTTTTGGAATAATTCCTGTTTTTAATTCATTGTATGAACTTTTTTCGATTAAAAGAATTAACAAATCAAATTATCAAAAAGAATGTACTGAACTGAAATTTGACTTTTGGATTAATCAGAAAAGAGTCATCTCAATTTTTATAGTAACTGGTATCTTAATATTAATAACAATAATTCAATTTGTTTCAGGGTTAAACGATTCTGTTCAATTAGCTGGACTTGTCAAACCAAATACTCTTGATGGTGAATATTGGCGTTTATTAACGTGTACATTGCTACATGGAAGTATTTTACATATTCTATTTAACGGGGCTGCAATTTTTGTTATTGGTCAAATGGTAATACGTATTACAGGGTTCTCTTATTTTGCAATCGTATTTCTTTTTTCAGGAATTTTAGGGAGTATTTTTAGCTTATTTTTCATGCCAAGTCAAACATCGGTGGGTGCATCAGGAGGTATAATGGGACTTATTGGGTTTATTTTAATTATTAGTATAAAGTTTAATGAGATCATTCCAAGGAATCTGATAAAATCAATGTTAAACACAATTATTTTGGTTGCAATAATTGGAATTTCTGCTTCCGACATAATTGATAACGCCGCACATGGAGGTGGTTTAATTGGAGGGATCGTAATAGGTCTCTTATTAATTAAAAAACGAAATAATATGATACCCTATACACCTAATTTATGGGTGAATATCCTTGGAGGCATATCTGCTTCGATATTAATTGGTGGAATCGTAATAATAATTAAACAATTATAACAGCCGTGTAGGCAACAACGAGTATAATGAATTGCTGTGGAATTTCTAAAACGTAAATTCATGCGAATTAATTATCTTTCGGCTACAGCGGAAAGTACATCGCACTTTTAACCGCATAAATCAAACACAAATACGTCGGCTTTACTCTTTAACTAAGACCCACGATTTAAAACTTAAATATCAAATAAAATGAAACAGAAAAAATTAGCCATTGGGTTTATATTTTTATTTGTGTGTTTATATACATACTCGCAAAAAAGCCTAAGTATACATGAGTTTAAAATCACCTCTGAAGATAATGTTGAAATCTCATTATTTTCAGTTACAAACAAAGACAATATAGAGTACAGGCCTACAATACTACTGCTACATGGAGGAGGTGGGAATAAAGAATTATGGATAGATCGTAGAGAAACAGTTCAAGATTTGTACAATTCAGGATACAATGTAGTAAGTATGGATATAAGAGGACATGGTAAATCTGATCCTCAAGTGAAAGGTGAGTTTACATTTCCTATTACTGATTTAAAAGCAGTAATTGATTGGATAGAAAACAACAACCAATTTAAATCAGGAAAAATAGGTGCCATTGGATCTTCATATGGTTCTAACATTTTAACTGCTGGAGTTGTTCTTTGGGATCTACCTATTGAAACCATCGTTTTATTCTCTGTAACTGCCGCTGCAAAAAGAGCCATCAACTTTCCGCAGAATGTTAGAATACCACCTCCATACAAACGGAACAAAATTAAATCTGCTTTTTTTATTGCTAGTGATAATGAACTAGAAAGATATATGGCTGATGAAATGGCTGAGGAATTCTATCAACAAACCGAACCTACAAGAAGAAAAAAACGTATTCTTGTTGGAAGATATCATGGAAGTTCTCTCTATTCTTTTACAAAAGTTGAAGTACTGGAATGGTTGAAAAAAGAAGTATGGTGAACAATATAAAAGACATCACCCTGAAATAGAATGAAGAAGAAACAAACAAAAAAAATACTTAAAATCATATTTATTATTGCAAGCATAAGCTCTTTGGCATTTGTACCATGGATTTTAGTTAAGGCTTGGATTTTACCATTACCTGATACAGTTCAAGAACAAGTAAATGAAGCCATTGGTCATGGGTTTGACGGAATGATTGTTTATGTGGATGAAGCAGGGAAACCACCAGCATTTTATACAGCTGGCTGGAAAGACCGCAATAAGAGGATACCTGCAGATCCGCAAGCTTTATTCAAGATTGCCAGTGTTAGTAAATTGTATCATGCAGTTGCTATTACTAAATTAGTCAATGACAAACGATTGTCTTTAGATAAAACGCTCGCAGATTACTTTCCAGAACTAGTGGGAAGAATAGAGAATGCAGAAAAAATTACGTTTAGCTTAATGGTGCAACATCGAAGTGGAATTCCCAATTACACCGACCATCCTGGTTACTGGGGAAATCCACCGGAAAGTCGTGAAGAAACCCTTAAACTCGCACTTGATTTGCCAGCTAACTTTAAACCAGGTGAAGGTTATGGGTATTCCAATACAAATTATTTGCTGCTCGGTAAACTCATAGATAAAGTAGTAGGGTATAGCCGTCACAAATATATTAAGGAAGAAATTTTGATACCACTCAAGCTTAATAATACGTTCAGCTCGCTTAGTGAGGTGAATATAGATATTGTGATGAGTGGCTATCATATTGGACATCCCTTCGATTTAAAGACCGAAGAGTATGGAATGTTAGCTACAGCAAAGGATGTAGGTGTCTTCTTGCGGGCATTAAACAATGGCTCATTATTTGAAGAAGGAGAACAGGAAATCTATTCGTCCATTTATGAGTACAAACATTCTGGATGGGTTCCTGGATACCAGAGCTTTACGGAGTATTACGAAGATATTGATACTGTTGTTATTCAGTTTAATAACACAACCGATGCTAAGCTATACATGTGGAATTTAGCAGAAATAGTATTTAGCCGTATTGTAAAAATACTGAGAAGACAAAAAAGGCTATAACAATGTTTACGCCCTTTATTTATGCCAACACCGTATAAATTAATTGCTAGGGCAAGAGTACGTATGAAGATCCTCACGGATTTCTTAGTTGGTTTTGTATTTACTAAATTAGGTGTTTGAACAACGGGACTAATCTAATACAATTACATTGGTAAAAATTAAAAAAAACAATTGATTCAATTTAAAAAAAATAAAGAGTTATTAAAATATACCGAATCATTTGAACGTATTCAAAAGGGAAAAGATAAAATTGAAAAGCTGAAAAAGGAAAATATTAAAACCGGTAAAAATGTTTTTTATGTGTTTCTTGTTTTAATATTGACATTCTTGTTTTTATGGGGCTTAGAAAGAAACAAATCTCAAAATCTAGCTAAAAATGGAATCTTGACATATGGTATTGTAAAAAACATTGTACATAATCATTACAGAATGAATGATATGGGCGGCGAATTTGTTGATAATTATAATATAAAATATCAATTTAAAGCAACCGATAAAATTGTATTTGCAACCTATGAAGTTCAAAAACAATACTATAATCAGTACTTCAAAAAAAGTATAAATATAAATGACACAATTTCTATTCGCTACAACCCTAAAAAAACCTATGAAAATGAAATTGCAAAAATAAAATAACCTTTGCCAACGCTATGTGTAATTAATTACTTCATTTTCGGTGAATTAAAAAATTAGTTTTAAATTGACCTCAGAAAAAGACTATGAACCTTTCGGTAACACAATTTAAAATACTCGGAGTGTTTTGGCTCAGCACGGTTGCGGATCGGTTTGCCAAAATGTTGGTTTTAAAATTTATAACCGAAAAAAATCATCACAAAGAGGTTGCAGTAATAAAAAAAAAAAAGAAGCTGAATGAAAAAGACATGTATAATTTTACTTTTAAGTTGCCTTTTAACAAGTTGTGGAATTCTAATTCCTTGGCCAGAGAGTAAAAACTATCCTACAACTACATTTTATGTAAAAAATAACGCCGATAAAGCAATTAATTTTCAATCTACTGTTTTAAAACGTTCATCTAATGGGCCTTTTAAAGTGACAGTTCCATTTACAGTGCAACCAAAAGATAGTGTTTTGGCAAGGAAAGTAGGATTTAAAAAGGATGCTGAACCTCAAAAATGGTTTATTGAATTTACAATATCTCCTGTTGTGGGAATTAAAATGAACAACCCAAATAAACCTGAAAATTGGAAAAAAGGAACGAGTATTAAAGGAAAACGATTTTATACATTTACAATTGCAGAATAAGTCGCAGATACTATTCGTTCAAGCATAAAACATAAAAATATGAGTATATTTTACAACAAAAAAAATAAAAAAATAACTGGAATCGCATTGGCAATAGTACTTTTTGCATTGTTGCTTATAAAGTTTGTTTTTTAATGAAAGAGTACGGCCCAATATAATTAGTACCAGTGCATATATTTATTAAATTTTGTACTTAAAAGAAGGAACAAACCATATACAAATAGAGTAGACACTAACGGGAAAAGACAAATGACTGAATATCAAAATCCATTCTCAGACAAAAAAAAGTATCACGAACATGCTGAATGGATTGATGACCATTTAAGTAAATTCTTTGACGATAATTTAGTTTCTGTATTTCACGAAATCCCGACGTTGGATTTACATCTTGATGTTTATTTTATAAAACCTGAAAATGCATCATACAATATACTTTTAACTTCTGGGATGAGTACTTTAAAAATGAAGGTTTCTGAGCAAGCGGAAAACCCAAAGGACTTGGAATTTGCCGAATTAATGATGTTAATTCCGAAAAGTATTGAATTTGAACAAGTGTACTCAGGAGAAAATAAAAACGATTGGATTATTTCAGTTCTGAAAAGAACTGCAAAGTTTCCACACTTTTATGATACTTGGATTGGAATTGGACATACGATACAAGCAGAAGAAGATTTAACTCCTTATGGCAATGATACCGAGTATGTTGGTGCATTAATTCTTCCTTCTGTTACTTTCGATAAAAACTTTACTGAAATAAATAACAACGGGCGAAAAATAAATATTTACAATGTTTTTCCGCTCTATAAAAATGAAATGGAATTTAAAATAGAAAAAGGATATGGTAATTTTTTGGATGTATTAATAGAAGCTAACGGAAAGGAAATTTTGGATTTGAATAGAAAAAACCTGATTACAAAAAAGTCTATTTGGGAACGAATCTTAACCTTAAAAAAAACATAAACAACCCTGCTGGTTGTACTTTGAAAAATGAATAGAATACTCCAAATATTTATAACACTGCTTGTTTTTATTTCTTGTACTAAAGATGTTATTACAGCACCCATTGAAGAGAATGAAAATTTAAAATTTATTTCTGCTGTTGACATTTCAAGATACCCAGAAATATCCAGTTCAAATCCTATTTTCTATGATTTGAATGGAGCTCAAAATGATTTTTTAAACATACTCAAAGAAAATGGTGTAAACACTGTTAGATTGAAGCTTTGGGTAAACCCTATTAATGAACACGCTGGATTTAATGAAGTAAAAAATTTTTCCAAAACCTTAAAAACCTATGGCTTTAAAACGTGGTTAACGCTTCATTATTCTGATACTTGGGCAGATCCAGGGCATCAAAAGATTCCAGTACAATGGCAGGGGGTGAGTTTTACGCAATTGAAAGACAGTGTGTATAATTACACTGAAAAAATAATGAACGAATTACAGCCTGATTATATTCAGATTGGTAATGAAATAAATGCTGGATTTCTTCATCCACATGGACATATCTCAACGAATCTTCCCCAATTTAAAGAACTACTGAATATGGGAATTACAGCCGTAAGAGCACAATCAAATACAACCAAAATAATTTTACATTTTGCAGGTATTGAAGGTTCTGATTGGTTTTTTAATCAAGTGAGTGATTTAGATTATGATATTATTGGGGTATCGTATTATCCAAAATGGCACGGGAAATCTTTAGAGAATCTTAAAACTAAAATGCAAGACTTAAGTGAAACCCATAATAAGAAAATCCTAATCGCTGAAACAGCGTACCCATTTACGCTTAAATGGAATGATTGGACAAATAATATTGTCGGTTTGGAGGAGCAACTTATTTTACCTGAATATCCAGCATCAATAGAAGGTCAGCGGAAATTTATCCATCAAATTAAGAAACTAACCAAAGAAGTAGCCAATGGAATAGGGTTTTGTTATTGGGGAACCGAATTAATTGCGTGGAAGGGAAGCCAATCTATAGATGCTTCCCCATGGGAAAATCAAGCGCTATTCGATTTTGACAATAAAGCCCTACCTGTATTGAGAGAATTTATAATTGAATAAAAACGGCTGGCAATTCCAAAAAGAACCTTGCAAAGACCATAGTCAAACAGGTTTGTAGTAATTTGATAAAACACCGTAACAAACCAAATAAACGGTCGTCTTAATTACAAATCTTCAACAATGAAAAACAGTCTAATTATTGCCATCCTCTGTACCTTTATTTCGTGTAAACAACAAGCTAAAGAAAAACACAACTACAAAAGTGAAATTGCGTTAACAGGGCTACAAGAATGGTTCAGTGCATGGGAATTGGTTGCAGATGATATTCTAAAGATTCCATCTCACGAACCTCCATTAATGTTGTTTTTTAATGCCGAATTTCTATATACCAATGCAAGCAATCCGAGTAAGAGTAGTATTGAAATAAACGGACCTAAATTTTTTGGCAAAGCGCTTAATTGGACTAAAGTAAAACACAATGATAGTCTTACTTTACCGACAGGTCAAAGAGTACCGATAGGGCTTATGTCTTTTACGGCACCCATTAGTAGTGGTTCTGAAAAAGCATTTTTTGTTATGGGGTTGCCCTCATTTTGGAAGGAAGCAAAAGTAACCAGTAAAGAGCTTGGAGATGAAAATTTATATACAAGTGTTTTTCTTCACGAATTTTCACATGCCCAACAAAACAAAACTTTTGGTGTTAAACTTGATGAAATAGAAAGCACTTATAAATTTAAGTTTGATTTAAGTGATGATATGATTCAAGAAGATTTTGAAAAAGACAACAGGTATGTAAAAGCGATTGCATCAGAAATAAACGTGTTCTACACGGCTTTTTTTTCGGATGACATTGAGGAAACAAAACGGTTA
>JAESTN010000209.1 GCA_016763595.1 Flavobacteriaceae bacterium
CATCAATATTGTCAATTGGAATGGGTGAATCTAATACTGTTCTAGGTTTTGTTCTATTACCAGTAATAACTACTTCGTCTAACTGTATTCCTTTTTGCAGAGAATTAGTAGTTAAAACAATTGATCTTGGTTTTTTAACAGAAGGAGTTTTGATGTAAATTACATAATAATTGTTACCAAGGTCATCAAAATAGAAAGAGGTGTCTTTTTCTAATAGTTGTAGCGTTTTTTTTAGTGATATACCTTTTAGTAAGTTGATGTCTACTTGTGTTTTTTCAAAGTATTTTGAGTTGTAAGTAAAGAACACATTGTGTTTTTTGCTTAAAGAGTCAAGTAGAGAGGTAAAAAGAATTTTGGTAGAAGAATTTTCTTGAGCAGTTAATGTGTTGCAAAAAATAAATGCACTACAAATTAATAAAAGATTGATTATTAATTTTTTTTGTAGCATTTAGAAATAGAGTTTCGTAAATATAACGAAATTATTTTTTTTGAATAATAAGCTGGTTCTTTAATTTTGTAATCTTCACATTTGCAGATTTCTCAATTGCTTTTAAACAAATACTTAAGTTAGTAATTGGGATTCCACCTGTAATTAATTTTGCTTTACAAGCTACATCTTTAAATATAGCAGTCAATCCATAGGTGTCTTCAATTTTTTGCATTGCTTCTATAAGTGGTAGTTTTTCAAAAATAATAGAACCGTCTTTCCAAGATGTTTTAAATCTTGATGCTACTTTTTCCTGTTGCTCAAGGATTAAATTATCTACAGAAGAATATGAAATAAAATTCCCTGGAACCATTTTTTGAGTGGTTCCATTTTTGAGTTCTAGCCAAACACTTCCTTCTTCTAAAAAGACGGCTGTTTTTTGATGTTTTGTATCGACATTAAAAGACGTTCCATATACTTCAACATTTAAATCATCAGTAAGCACCCAAAATTTTGCATTTGTAGTTGCTTTTTTATCTACTTTAAAAAAAGCTTCTCCTGTTAGCCAAACTTTACGATTGTTGTTTTCATAATAGTAAATAGAAGAATTTGAATTTAATGTGACTAAGCTACCGTCCATTAGTTTTAAATTAAGAACTTCTCCGTAGGCCGTTTTATAGATGATTTTTTTTGGAGCTTCATTAAACATGTAAAATCCAATAGAAACGAAAATTAAAATAGATGCTGCAATACCTATTAATCTAAAGGAGCTTGGTGATTGCTTTTTTTGTTTTTCTATATTTTTAGCTTTGATTTTGTTTTCTAGCAAAGACCATGATGTATCTACTTTTTCTTTGCTAGGTTCAATATGTTTAAATTGAAGTCCTAATAGGATGTCTTTTGCTTCATATACGAGTTCTTTCTTATGTGGGTTGTTGGCGATCCATGCTTCCCAAAAATCAACATCGGTAAGCCTAGTTGCTTTTACCCAATTGTTAAAAGACTCATCGATAAGAAAATCTTCAATAGTGTCGTAATTTTTTTTAGCCATTATGCGTTAAGTAGTTCAGGGTTTGGGGTGTTTTCGAGACCTGTATTAGTAATAAGTAGATTCTAAATAAAATATACCCTATAATATGCGAAATTAAGAATTTAATAATTGAAGTATAGCGACTTCTTCTCTTAAGTTTTTTATGGCCTTATGAATAGTGTTTGCTGCGCTTTGGTAATTTAATTCCATGATATTGGCTATATCACTTGTGTTTAAACCAGAATAATATTTTAAATAAATGGCTTCTTTTTGACGCTTTGGGAGTTTGTTAAGTAAAGTAGTAATGTTTTTATTTTTAAAAGTTTCACTTTCTTGATGTGTTATTATTTCTTCAGGATTAAATTGAATGTCAATAATTTTCACATCCATTTCATCAAAGGAAACAATTTTAGATTTTTTTTTCAAGGCTCTTATTAAATGTCTTCTATAGGATGCAAATAAATATGGAGCAATAGCGTCTAAATCACTAAGGTTTTCTCTGTGTTCATAGACGTATAAAAAAAAGTCTTGAAGCGTGTCTTCGGTCAAGGGAATCTTTCTAGATATTTTTAACCCATAGTTATATAACCTGGGGTAATACGTTTTATACAGAATCGAAAATGCATTTAAATCACCTTCTTTTAGTGCTTTCCATACATATTCATCGGACAAGTTTTTCATTCAAAAAGAGGTTTATTTTTTTTTAAAAGTAGTAAAAAAAATATAAATGTTATTTTTTTGTTAAAATTAATGTTATTTATTGTGCATATGATTTAGTGTTTTTTTTAAATCAAAATACTATATTTGCACTCGCAAAAAATCAATAAAAAGATCAGATGAAAGCTGGAATTGTAGGATTACCAAACGTAGGAAAATCAACTTTATTTAATTGTTTATCGAATGCAAAAGCGCAAAGTGCAAACTTTCCGTTTTGTACAATAGAACCAAATATTGGTGTGGTAAATGTGCCAGACGAGAGATTAGAGAAATTAGAAGAGTTGGTGAAACCAGAAAGAGTACAACCAGCTACTGTAGAGATTGTAGATATTGCTGGATTGGTTAAAGGAGCAAGTAAAGGTGAAGGATTGGGAAATCAATTCTTGGCAAATATTAGAGAAACAGACGCTATTATTCATGTATTGCGTTGTTTTGATAATGATAATATTATTCATGTAGAAACAACAATTGATCCTGTTAGAGATAAAGAAATAATTGATATTGAGCTACAGCTAAAAGATTTAGAAACGGTTGAAAAACGTTTAGAAAGAGTAAAGCGTAATGCTAAAACAGGAAATAAAGAAGCGCAAGCTGAATTAGAAGTGCTATTGACAACCCAAGAAACCTTATTAAAAGGAGAATCAGTAAGAACTATTGAGTTTACGGAAAAAGAAGAAGTGATTGTAGATACCTTACAGTTGATTACTGCAAAACCAGTATTATATGTTTGTAATGTTGATGATAAATCAGCTGTTTCTGGAAATGCATATGTTGATAAAGTAAAAGAAGCAATTATAGATGAAGATGCTGAAATCATCATTTTAGCAGTAGGAACAGAAGCTGATATTAATGAATTGGATGATTATGAAGAGCGTCAATTATTTTTAGAAGATTTAGGTTTAACAGAGCCAGGAGCTTCTAAATTAATTAGATCAGCG
>JAESTN010000210.1 GCA_016763595.1 Flavobacteriaceae bacterium
AAATAAGTAAAGTTGTTGAACCTGTTTTACAACAAAATGGCGAAAACATTTATTATATTAATATTTCTCAAGATGCTTTTAATTTAGGAGGAAGTTCTTTTAACCAATCGTTAAATGCCATTGGAAATAAAGCACCAGATGTTAAAAGTGCTAGTTTCCTAAAAAATACGTTTAATACAATTCAAGATTTAATTAAAAGTGATAAAATATCTGCAGGCCACGATGTTGCCTCTGGTGGATTGATTACCACTTTATTAGAAATGTGTTTTGCCGACAGGAACTTAGGTGCTAATTTTGATATCTCTGCTCTAAATGAAGAAGATTCTATAAAAATGTTATTTGCAGAAAACGCAGGAATTGTTTTTCAAGCAGATTCTTCTGTTGAAGCAATTTTAGCCGAAAACAAGATTGAGTTTTACAATATAGGAACTGTAAATGATTCAGAAAAAGTAACCATCAAAAATAATGAAGATACCTTCTCTTTTGATGTTTCTGAGATGAGAGATGTTTGGTACAAAACTTCTTATTTATTAGACCAAAAACAAACTGCTAATAATTTAGCCAAAGATAGATTCGATAATTACAAAAATCAATCATTACACTATACATTCCCAAGTAACTTTACAGGAAAGCTTCCTGTAATTGATGCTTCTAAACCAAAACCTAAGGCTGCTATTATTCGTGAAAAAGGATCTAATTCTGAGCGTGAAATGGCAAATGCAATGTACTTAGCCGGTTTTGATGTGAAAGATGTACACATGACCGATTTAATTACGGGTCGTGAAACATTAGAAGACATTCAGTTTATTGGTACTGTTGGAGGCTTTTCTAATTCAGATGTATTAGGCTCTGCAAAAGGTTGGGCTGGAGCATTTTTATACAATGAAAAAGCAAACACCGCATTGAAGAACTTCTTTAAAAGAGAAGATACACTATCAGTTGGTATATGTAATGGTGCACAATTGTGGATGGAATTAGAGCTGATCAACCCAGATCATGAGGTTCACGGAAAATTACACCATAACAACTCTCAAAAGCACGAAAGTGCATTTACATCTGTTTCTGTTCAAGAAAACAATTCTGTAATGCTATCTAGCTTGGCTGGAAGTACATTGGGAGTTTGGATTTCTCATGGAGAAGGGAAATTTAACTTACCAATGTCAGAAGATAATTACAACATTGTTGCTAAGTATGGGTATGATTCATATCCATCAAATCCAAATGGATCTGATTACAACACTGCTATGATGTGTGATGCTACAGGTAGACATTTGGTAATGATGCCACACATTGAACGTTCTACTTTCCAGTGGAACTGGGCAAACTACCCAGTAGGAAGAAAAGATGAAGTTTCTCCTTGGTTAGAAGCATTTACAAATGCTAAAAATTGGTTGACGAAATAATTTTCGCCCTAAATTATATATTAAAAGGGCTTTTTTAAAAGCCCTTTTTTTTTGCTCTAATACTCAATAAAATAGAAATATTTAATACCCGTATATGAAAGTTCCTGAAAAATATCAATTTATAGTTGCATTAGGAAAAGCGTTGCATGTATATGGTATTCCTTCCTATAAAATTCAATCTCACTTAACAGAAGTCGCAAAAAAACAAGGTATTAATGGAAGTTTTATGGACTCTCCAACATGGATAAGTTATGTTTTTTATGAAGATGACAAATCGTATAATTATGTTGAATGTGTGCTTCCTGGTTCTTTAAATTTAGGTGCTTATTCTAGAATTGCAGAATTGACTAATAAGGTTATTGACTCTAAAATTAACAATAGCCAAATAATTGAAGAACTAGATATTATTCATGCAAAAACCAAGATAATAAATCATTACCGGTTAACGTTGGCATATGCCTTTGCTGCAGGTAGTTTTAGCATACTGATTGGCACTAATTTAGTTTCTTTTATATTTTCATTACTATTAGGCGCATTTATTTATCTTTTGGTATATTTAACCAGTAAATCTAATTATTTAGAAAACGTATTTGAATCTTTAAGTGCTTTAGTTGCAACCATTATCTGTTGCTCATTAACATTAATTTTTCCAAATTTCAATTTAGGGTTAACCATATTAGCTTCTATCATTATTTTTATTCCGGGATTAGCAATTACAACTGCCCTAGAAGAAATAACTTCTAAAAGTTTGGTTTCTGGAGGCGCAAAACTTTTCGATGCAATTATTCTACTATTTAAACAGTTTTTTGGGGTATTACTTGGTTTGGCATTGATGACATCTTTGGTTGAAATTGATGTAACCCATCATGTATCTGAAATGCCAAAATGGACTATATATTTTGCGATTCCTATATTATCAATTACGCTGTTACCAATATTTCAGGTACGGAAAAAAGATATGATTTTTGGTGTTTTAACAGGTGTTATAGCATTTTTTACGACCGTATTATTTTCAGGGTATGGGATATTAGTAAGTACTTTCATTGGAACTTTGATTGTAGTTGGAATGAGCCGTGTTTTTGGACTGATTTCCAAAACACCAAAAACAGTTTATTTAATTCAAGGAATTGTAATGCTTGTACCAGGAAGTAAATCTTTTATGGGTTTAAGCAGCTCGTTTTTTAATCCATCTACCTCCACAGGTTCTGGAAACTTATTTGAACAAGTTGCTTTTATACTTATGGGGATAATTGGTGGACTTCTTTTTGCGGGTACATTTAGAGAAAAAAGACCGAAAAAAAATGAGGTTGAAACAAAAAAATAAACTATTTACTTTATAAAATAAAAAACAGCTTTTGATTCATTTCAAAAGCTGTTTTTGGTTACTTAAAAATATTCCTTATTTACTCATATTTTAAATATTTTATTAAATCAATTTTAGTTGCATTAAAGGCTTTCAACCCAACAATAATAAATACGAGTATCGTTAGTATAATAGGTGTCAGGATAAAAGGTAGTACTGGCATATCGATTCTGTATACAAAATTTTCTAACCAACTTTGTATAAAATAATAAGCAATTGGTATTAAAATTACAGAAGCAATTAACGTAATCTTTAAAAAGCTTTTTATGAGCTCAAACATAATTTCTTTTACGGAAGAACCTAATGTTTTTCGAATAGCAACTTCTTTTAATCGCTGCTGAATGGTTAATGTTGCTAGGGCAAACAACCCCAATAGCGACATTAAAATAACGACACCTGTTAATATAAAAAATAAGGTTCTCTGATTTTGATATTTCTCATATGTTTTTGCAAAACGCTTGTTTACAAAACTAGCGTTAAACGGATAGCCTTGTTCTATGTTTTCTTTCCAATATCCTTCAAGAAAACCTATGGTTTCCTTTACGTTAGTAGGTTTAATTTTAACCTGAATCATCGGAAGCAAATTCCGCATCCAACCAACAGTATTCCAATGCATAAATACTGTTGGAGATATTTCACTGTCCAAACCGATAACATTGTAATCTTTTACCATTCCTATTATAATCCCTTCTCCAAAACGAGTTTTAATTTTTTCTCCCATGGGATTGTCATAAATATGTAATGCTTTGGCCAGGCTTTCGTTAATTAACACCTTATTAACCGTGTCAGATGCTAGTTCTTCTTTAAATCCTCTTCCTTTTAAGATGTTAACATCCATTACATTTAAAAAATTATAGTCTATAGCATCTACTGCAGCTCTTACCGAAATACCTTTATAATTAACAGTAGCTCCCATACCCATTCCTCCTCCAATTATAGAAAGATTACTTGTTACTGCTTCAATATTTGGATGTTTAATGAGTTCTTTTTTTGCCAACAGGTAATTTTTATATTTATCTTTAGATTTATTCAAAGGAATCATGAGAACTTGCTCTCCCTTAAAGCCTAAATCTTTGTCGATCATATATGTTACTTGTTTGTTAATGATGATAGCGCCCGTTAAGAAAAAACCAGATATTAAGAATTGAATTCCTAACATTACATTTCTACCAAAAACACCTTTTTTACTTCTTGATACGTTTCCTTTTAACACTTCTACAGCTTTAAATTTTGATATATAAACTGCTGGAATACTACCAATAATTAAAGACACAATAATTGCTAAAAAACCAACCTTAGCTAATAACATAATGTCAAATATAGAAATGTCTTTATGCATAAAGTCATTAAAAGAAGGCAAGATCAATTCTACCAACAACACAGAAAACATAAAAGAAACAGCTCCTTGTAAAACGATTTCTAAGGTATATTGTATTGTTAATGTCATTTTAGACATCCCCAACGTTTTCTTAACCCCTACTTCTTTTCCTCTTTGCGTTGCAGAGGCAATAGATAGGTTTATAAAGTTTACACAGGAGATTATAATTAATAAAACCGACAAGAACAACATGATAAGTATCAATTGATAATTTCCTTTCCCTTCG
>JAESTN010000211.1 GCA_016763595.1 Flavobacteriaceae bacterium
AATGTCCCCAAATACCTACACGCTCTAAATCCATTCCTTTGTATTGTTGCGCTAGTTGTTTAATGGTTGTAATATTATCTGGCAAACCATTATCTCCCATGTTTCCATAATAGACATCATGAAAAGATTTTGATCTAGAAGGTGTTCCCATAGCATCAACTGCAACCACTGCAAATCCTAATTCGGCAACAGCCTGAAAATCTCTCCAAACAGCTCTAAAACCATAAGTACCAACAGAACCAGATTGTGGTCCTGGATAGATGTAATTTAATACAGGATATGCCTTGCTTTCATCATAATTAGAGGGTAAAAATAACAGCCCATATAAATCAGTTTTATTGTCTCTAGCTTTTACATTAAACTCAATGGGAGCAATCCATCCTTTAGATTTTAATTCTGTAATGTCTCCAGTTTCTAAATCCGCTACCTTTTCTCCATTGGCATTTCTTAAAACAGAAATTGGAGGTGTAGAAATGGTAGAATAGGTATCTACAAAGAAATTATTTGAATCATTTAAACGAACAGAATGGTGTCCTTTGTCAGGAGTTAAGTTCGTAATGCTTTTTCCGTCAAAATCAACTTTATAGAAATAGTCATAATATGGATTCCCGGCTTCTTTTCCGCCAGCAGTAAAATAGATTTCTCTCGTTTTATGATCTACATGTCTAATTTGTTTTACCAACCAATCACCAGTAGTAATTTGATTTTTTAGTTTTTTGGTCGTTAAATCATATAAGTAGAGATGACCCCAGTCTGATTTTTCTGAATACCAAATAAATTCGTTTGAATCAAAAAGAACACGCCAGTTTTCTGCTCTTACACCAGATTCGTAATAGGTAGCAACAGTTTCTTTATGTATTGATCTCACTGCACCTGTTTTTGCATTTGCAATTTGTAAGTGCGCTACTTTATGATCTCTAGAACCAGAAACAAATGCAAATTGAGTTCCTTCTTTATTCCATTGAGCATCTAATAAGACTCCTCCACGACCAGCAATATGATCTGTAGTTGAACCTCTTTGTAAGTCTTTACCCATTTTTAAACGAACCGTTTTTGGTCTCGATCCCAAATGAATAATAACACGTTCGATGGTAATAATAGTTTTATCTCCTGGTAAGGGGTGTTTCCAAGCTTCTAATCTTGGATGCCCTACATTGGTAGACACTAAATACATTTCTCCAACACCACGAGCATCTTGCTGAAAGGTGGCAATTTTATCAGAATTTGGAGACCATTTTAAAACGGCATTATCACGTTTTGTCCAACCAGCATTATTGGTTGCATATCCATAATCTTTTTTTCCGTCAAAAGTTAATTGTGTTTTCTTACCTGTTTTAATATTTCGTACCCATAGGTTATAGTTATCAATATAGGCAGCTAGTTTTTTGTTTGGAGAAAGATGTTCATTCCTGCCAGATTTTACATAACTAGATTCTGTTTCAGAAACAACATAGTCAGATAAGCTTGCTGTAAAGTTTTGTCTGCCTATTTTAAAATTTAGCTGTTGACTATCGTCGAAAGTAATTCCGCTTACAGGTAAATCCGTCGCTTTAAAATCTTTTTTCAATAAGGTGTTTAGGCCATCTGCTAATTTTTGATGATCAAAAGCGGTCTTCTTTTCTTTTGTTTTGGTGTGTACCGAAACAAATTCTTTTCCGGTTGCTGTTCTCTTAGCATAGGTTAGTATGTTGTCACCAGTCCAGTCTTGACTTAAAACTTGATTTTGAACTAAGCCATACCAACTTCTATCCATGTGCTTAGCAGCGTTTTTATAATCATCTGCAGTGCGTTGTTTGGTTTCATTAGAAGTAGAACAACCTATTAAAAGCAGCATGGTTGTAAAAACCATAAATGCTTTTTTAAATGTGTTTTTCATGTGATTAATAGTTTGATTAGTAAATATAAAAGTAGTTGGTTATTTTTCTTAACTCGTTAAAATACAGTTAATTATTTTTTGATAATTCTGTAAAATATTTATAGAACAAAGGAATTGTTTCAATCCCTTTTAAGTAATTGAAAATTCCGAAATGTTCGTTTGGAGAATGTATTGCGTCAGAGTCCAATCCAAAGCCCATCAAAATGATTTTACTTTCCAATTCTTTTTCAAACAAAGAAACAATAGGGATACTTCCTCCACTTCGTTGTGGAATCGGTGTTTTACCAAAAGTTTCTGTGTAGGCTTTACTTGCTGCTTGGTAGCCAATATTGTCTATTGGAGTCACATAGCCTTGTCCGCCATGATGAGGTGTAACTTTAACAGTAACACCTTTTGGAGCAATACTTTCAAAGTGATTTTTAAACAATTCAGTAATATCATTCCAGTCTTGATTTGGAACCAAACGCATCGAAATTTTTGCATTTGCTTTTGATGCGATGACTGTTTTAGCACCTTCACCAATATACCCACCCCAAATTCCGTTTACATCTAGTGTAGGTCTAATTGAGTTACGTTCGTTGGTAGTGTATCCTTTTTCTCCATACACAGCATCTATGTCCAAGGCTTTTTTATAAGCATCTAAAGAAAATGGCGCTTCTGCCATTTGATCTCTTTCTTCGCTCGATAGTTCTTCAACATTGTCGTAAAAACCAGGAATGGTAACATGATTGTCTTCATCATGTAAAGAAGCAATCATTTTTGTCAATATATTAATTGGGTTGGCAACAGCGCCACCATACAATCCAGAATGTAAATCTCTATTCGGTCCAGTGACTTCAACTTCTACATAGCTCAATCCACGCAATCCTGTAGTAATAGACGGAATATCATTTGCAATCATTCCAGTATCAGAAATAAGAATGACATCATTGGCCAATTTTTCTCTATTTCTAGGCACAAACCAACTCAAGCCTTCAGAACCCACTTCTTCTTCTCCTTCTATCATAAATTTCACATTACAAGGTAGCGTTCCAGTTTCTGTCATGTATTCCATGGCCTTTACATGCATATACATTTGTCCTTTGTCATCACAAGCGCCGCGTGCAAAAATAGCTCCCTGCGGATGTTCTGCTGTTTTTTTGATGACAGGATCAAAAGGAGGTGAATCCCACAAGTCGATTGGATCTGCAGGTTGTACATCATAATGACCATATACCAAGACCGTTGGTAAACTTGGATCGATTATTTTTTCTCCATATACAATAGGATAGCCAGGTGTTTCACAAATTTCTACATGATCACAGCCAGCTTTTTCTAAGCTGATTTTTACAGCTTCTGCCGTGTTTAAGACATCTTGACTAAAAGCCGAATCGGCACTTACTGATGGCATTTTTAATAAATCTATCAATTCATTAATAAAACGATCTTTGTTGTTTTCTATATATGATTTTCTGTTTTCCATACTTATTTATTGTTGAATTTCAAAAATACTAAAAATTGTAAAGAACTTCTTTGCAATTTACAAGGATTGTTTATATTTGCACTCCTTTTGCAGGCGTGGTGGAATTGGTAGACACGCTAGACTTAGGATCTAGTGCCGCAAGGTGTGAGAGTTCGAGTCTCTCCGCCTGTACAA
>JAESTN010000212.1 GCA_016763595.1 Flavobacteriaceae bacterium
AAAAAATCGGCTGAAGGAAAAGTAACTGAGCTAAACGAAACTTTAGAAAATTCTATTGAACATAAAAGTTTTTATGGCGATTTAACGCGCCCTTCTGAACCAATTGAATTGGGTTCTCGTCATCCAATATCTTTGGTAAAAAATCAAATTATTGAGGTTTTCAATAGAATTGGTTTTACGGTTTCTGAAGGTCCAGAAATTGAAGATGACTGGCATAATTTTACAGCATTAAACTTACCTGAATATCATCCGGCAAGAGATATGCAGGATACTTTTTTTATCGATAAAAACCCTGATACTTTACTAAGAACACATACGTCTTCTGTGCAAGTACGTTATATGGAAGAAAATCAACCTCCTATTAGAACTATTTCTCCGGGAAGAGTTTTTAGAAATGAAGATATTTCTGCAAGAGCACATTGTATTTTTCATCAAGTAGAAGGTTTGTACATTGATACAGATGTTTCTTTTGCTGATTTAAAACAAACCTTATTGTACTTTACTAAAGAGATGTTTGGAAAATCTAAGATTCGTTTACGTCCTTCTTATTTCCCGTTTACAGAGCCAAGTGCTGAGGTAGATATTTACTGGGGATTAGAAACAGAAACAGATTACAGAATTACCAAAGGAACAGGCTGGTTAGAAATTATGGGTTGTGGAATGGTAGATCCTAATGTTTTAAAAAACGCAAACATCGATCCAACCAAATATTCTGGATATGCATTCGGAATGGGAATTGAGCGTATCGCTATGTTGTTATATCAAATTCCAGATATTAGAATGTTTTATGAAAATGACAAACGTTTCTTAGAGCAGTTTAAGTCGGTGCTTTAAACCTATCGTCACTGTGAAGAGCTACGATGAAGCAGTCTCATTTTTATTTTAACAGATTGCCAATGCAAATTATCATTTGCTTCGCAATGACAAATATTTCCTCATGAAAAAAGACATTCAAATTCCAGAAATTACCGATGTAGAAATTGCTGTTGTATATGAATTCAATGATGTTTATAATACAGACGATTGGAATATTTACATCATCAATAAAAAAGACATTGATTTAGAGACAGTCATGATTGTTTCTCAAGGATTCAACGACACAAAAACCACTTCTTTATTACGTAAAAAATTAGATACTCTTCCTGCAAATTCATTTGCAAAAGTAGAATATATTCAGCCCGAATTATTCAAACTACACAACCGTTTTCATGTCACTTTTTTTGAAGGAAATACCCTACAGGAAAAAACTTTTGTCTTTGAAAAAGACACTGTTAAAGAAGGTGCTTTGCGTATGATTCCTGAGTTAAAAAAACGTGGGATTTTAGCTGATTAGTTATTCTCTTTATTGTTTAAAAACATCTCTAAAATATCGTCGGAGAATTTCCCTCTATACTTATGCAAAACAATATCAAATGCTTGATCTGTATTTACATCCATAACTTCTTTAATAATTAACAACCTATCTTTAACCGATAATTTGTTTTTTTCAAAATACTTGTTGACAGATTCAACGCTTTTAGTTTCACTGAGTATCTTAAATGTCTGGTTTATATACTCATTCATAATTGAAAGTTTACTTCTCTTTTATGGATTCCTTTTTCCAAGGGAATGACAATTTGTTACCCAAAAAACCCAATTGCTAAATACATCAATACTGTAATTACACCACCAATTAAAGCATAAGGCATTTGTGTTTTTACATGGTCTATATGATCACTTGCCGATGCCATAGATGAGATAATAGACGTATCTGATATTGGAGAACAATGATCTCCGAAAATTCCTCCTCCAAGAGTTGCTGCAACAACAATTGTAATATCTGCTCCGTGAATAGTTGCCATCGGAATTGAGATGGCCATCATAATGGCAAAGGTTCCCCAAGAGGTTCCTGTTGAAAAAGCAATAAATGAGCTAATTAAAAATACGACTGCTGGTAATAACTCTGGAGACAACCAGTCTTTAGTTGCGTTTGCCACATAAATACCCGTTTCTAACTCTTTACATGCGTTTCCTATAGCAAAAGCTAATAACATTAATAAGGCTAATGGCATTAACTCGCTTATTCCCTTTAAGGTTAAATCCACTGCTTCTTTGGGCTTCATAATTCCCTGAATAAAGTACATGATCATAGCGACTAATAAAGAGGTAATAACCGCATATAAAACGGAGGATGATCCTGAACCTTGTCCTATTGCTTGAGAGGCATGGTTGAAAACCGATGTTGATGATTCTACACTATCCCAACCCGTAAAAATTAAATTGATTGGCATCATACAAACCATTACCAATAATGGTACAATCATATTATATGCTTTTGCTTCTATTCCTTCTTTAGGAGGAAATGACGTTACCGCATCAGAAACCATTGGTTTTGAACCTTCGTTCATTAACAAACCGGTGTCTTTAGTTCTCTGTTCTGCTTTTTTCATCGCGCCCCAATCTTTCTTTGTAAGAATTACTATAAACACAATTGTAATGGCTAATATTGGGTAAAAATTGTATTTGATAGAAGCCATCATTACCGAAAAAGGCTGATCTATTCCTTGGGTTAATAATAAACCCATAATAAAGGCACCCCAAGCATTAAAGGGAATCAAAATAGATGCAGGAGCGGAACTAGAATCTGCGATATAGGCTAGTTTCTCTCTTGGTATTTTTAATTTATCAAAAACAGGTCTATATAAAGTTCCAACAGTTAAAGAGCTAATGCTCGTTTCTACAAATAATAGCAAACCTGTAATCAATGCCAACACCTGAACCATAACTCTACTATAGCCTGCTTGTTTTTTTTCTACTTTTACAATTAACTTATTTAGAATGTTGATAAACCCCTCAACACCCCTAGAAAACTGAATAAAAATCAACAAAGCGCCAACCAATGCACTAAACATGATGGTTCTTGTGCTTCCCTTGTCTTGAAAAACATCCACCATTCCTTCAATCATAGCCAAGGTTCCGTCTAATGGGTTCCACCCTTTAATAATCAACCAAGAAAACCAAATACCAAATAGTAATGCTATGTATACTTGCTTTGTTCTTAGTGCTAAAATAATTGCAACGATTGGCGGAACTACCGATAAGAAACCATACTCCATAAAAGAAAATTTTTAATTTTTCTAAAGGTAACAATTAAAACAAAAAACCATAATTTTTGAGCTGGTTTTTCAGTAACTTTCGTTTTTTAAACTCGCTCAAGACCATGGGAAAGATCGCATCTAAAATCACCAAAAGAACACAGCAATTTATAGAAAATCAAAAACTTTTTTTTGTAGCAACTGCTCCAAAAAATGGTAGAATCAATTTATCGCCAAAAGGAATGGATTCTTTTAGGGTGATCAATGAAAACCGTGTATTGTGGTTAAATGTAACAGGAAGCGGAAACGAAACTGCTGCACATTTATTAGAAAACAATAGAATTACTATTATGTTTTGCTCTTTTGAAGGCGCTCCAAATATTTTACGATTATACGGAAAAGGAAAAGAGATTAAACCAAATGATTCTGAATGGAACGAATTAATTTCTTTGTTTCCTAAAACTCCTGGTACTCGTCAGATTTTTGATATTGAAATTGAAAGTACACAAAACTCTTGCGGAATGTCAATTCCTTTTTATGAATATCAAGGAGAGCGTAATCAGTTAAATGATTGGGCAGAAGAAATTGGAGAAGAAGGAGTAACGCAGTATTGGGAAGACAAAAATCAAATAAGTATTGATGGATTGCCTACTAATATTTTAAAATAAACGGTTATTATTCTTCAGAGTTCTCATGTGCTTCCAAATCTTTAGTTAAATCCAACGCTCTAAACGAAGGGGATACAATTCCTGTAGCTACAACAGTTATTAACGTCATTGTACCACCAAAAACTACTGCAGTGACAGTTCCCATTAGTTTTGCTGTAACACCACTTTCAAAGGCTCCTAACTCGTTAGAAGAACCTGTAAACATAGAGTTTACAGAAGCAACTCTACCGCGCATATGATCGGGTGTTTTTAATTGAAATATGGTTTGTCTAATTACCATAGAAATGCCATCTGTAACACCACTAAAGAAAAGCGCTACTATTGATATCCAAAATATTGATGACAATCCAAATACAATAATACAAATCCCAAAACCAAAAATGGCTAGGAGTAATTTCTTTCCTGCATTTTTACTAATCGGAATATAAGCGGTTATTAACATGGTTAAAAAAGCACCAATTGCTGGTGCTGCTCTTAAAGCGCCAAAGCCCTCTGGTCCTACTTTTAGAATGTCTTGGGCATATATGGGTAATAAAGCGACTGCTCCACCAAATAAAACGGAAACCATATCTAAAGTAATGGCTCCAAATATTGCTTTTGTTTTATATACAAATGTGATCCCTTCTTTTAAACTTTGCATTACTGGTTCACCAATTTTTGGGTTTAAGATTGGCTTTCTTTTGATAAAAAACACCAATGATAAAGAAAATAAAACCAACATAAATACTACGCATAGAGACCAATGGACACCCATCCAATGTATAGAAAACCCTGCAAAAGCAGGACCCAAAACAGAAGCCAATTGCCAAGTAGAACTACTCCAAGTAGCCGCATTTGGATATAGTTTTTTAGGTACAATTAAAGCAATTAGAGAAAATATAGTTGGTCCAAAAAATGAGCGTAAGAACCCACCTACAAACACAAGTGCATAAATAGAATATAAAATTGAGTTTGTAGACCAACCTTCTGTAGCTGCAGGCCAAGTTATAAAAAACAATCCTAGACTAATTAAAGAAAATGCAGCTGTACAAATGGCTAGTAAATTTCGTTTTTCTTTTTGATCAACAATATGTCCAGCAAACAATGCCATTGACACAGCAGGTACAACTTCCATTAAACCAATAATTCCTAAAGACAATGGGTTTTTTGTAATGCTATATACTTGCCACTCAATAATTATAAATTGCATCGACCATCCAAAAACCAATGCAAAACGTACCAGCAAAAAAATATTAAACTCTTTTATTCGTAGAGAAGCATAAGGATCAATTTTCCTCATTTACTATAAATTAATTTAATTTTAAGTCCATTAAAATTGCAAAAGTTTCATTCACGTCTTTTTCTTTTACGACTATTGTCATTTCGTGAGTTGTTGAAATTACTTCTTGTAAAGGGATATTTGCCCAAGCCAATTGTTTTAGAATAAAGTAATACACACCCGATTGTTCTAAATTTTCTTTTGGTAATTTTATCGTTATCGACGCTAAATCTAATACACTATGAATTAAGTTTTCTTTCTCAAAAATATCCTCAACATATTGTTGTAAATTTTTACTTGTTACAATATTGGTTTCAAAAATCCCTTGAGAAACAGTTAAGAAATAATCGTTACTATCTGCTGATTTACTTAGTATTTTAGAAATCTCTTTTAATAATGAGGGGGTATTTTTAAAGGTAAAATCACATAAGTCAGATCGCACTATAAAGTCGCCTAAGTTAATTGCAAGTTTCTTTATATTCTTACGAATTCGCAATTCACTTGCTGGAGACAACCGATTAATGGCCATCATAACAGCACCAATTTTAATCTCTTTTTTTAACAATTGTGATACTTCTGGTAAAATAACTCTGGCTAAAGACGAAACATTGATTAATTTTTCGTGCAATGCCTCCTCAATAAAAGGTGTTTTTCTAATAGTGCTTTCTACAGCTTCTTGAATAGTCTTCATAATTGTTTAAATTTAAACACAGTGTTATAATATGTAAAAATATTAAATAAAATTGTACTACAAGTGGTTTCGTTGTTTTTTTGCATAAAATTTAAAGGAATGTTTGTTTTAAAGTTTGGAGGAACTTCTGTAGGAAGTGCCAACAGTATTAAAAAAGTTGTACGTATTATAACTAGAACAGTCATGCCAAAAATTGTTGTTTTATCAGCAGTTTCTGGTACAACTAATGCGCTTGTCGAAATAATTAAGCATATCAACAATAATGAAAAAGATGCTGCTTTGTTGTGTGTACATCAACTTCATAATTCGTATTTGAATTTGATTAATGAATTATACAATACGCCTAAATATAAAGAGAGAGCAAGAGGATTTGTTGGTACAAAATTTAACGGAATAAAAACATTAATTGAAAATGGAGAAGAAAATAATGTTGACAATATTATTGTAGCTCAAGGAGAAATTTTATCCACCAATTTAGTACAGCTATATTTAGAAGAATCTCAAATACAATCTTCATTAATTTCTGCATTAAATTTTATGGAAATTGACGAAAATAACGAACCTAAAATTGATGTAATTACAGATAAATTATCTCCTATATTAAAGAATAATCAGAACCTTTGGATTACCCAGGGGTTTATCTGTAAAAATGAATCAGGAGAAATTTCAAATTTACAACGTGGTGGAAGTGATTATACTGCTTCCTTAATTGGGGCGGCAATAAGCGCAAAACAAATTCAGATTTGGACAGATATTGATGGAATGCACAATAACGATCCTCGTTTTGTTGAAAACACGTTCTCTATTGAAGAAATTTCTTTTGATGAGGCTGCTGAATTGGCCTATTTTGGTGCAAAAATATTACATCCACAAAGTTTAATTCCAGCGAAAGAAAACAACATTCCGGTATTATTAAAAAACACGTTTAGTCCTTCATCTAAAG
>JAESTN010000213.1 GCA_016763595.1 Flavobacteriaceae bacterium
AAATACAACTCCTTCATTTTTAAATCCCTGAAGTATTTTATTCTGTGTTGGCCAAAAAGTATCTTCTGGAAAAGAAGCTGTTCCCAAACCATCTTGATTGGTAACCATCACCAATTCAAAATTTAATTCTTCAGCTATTTTACTCATCCACCTAAAAACACCTGGATAGAACTCTAATTTATCTAAACTATCTAATTGGTAATCGATTGGCGGTTCTATTGCCAAGGTGCCATCTCTGTCTATAAATACTACTTTTTTCTTCATGTTATGATTGTCATTCCTGCGAAAGCAGGAATCTATTTTAATTTAATGATAGCCTCCTAATGGATTCTAGTTTTCACAGGAATCACACTAAGTATTTATTTTACTTACTTAATTTTCTCAAAACTTTAATTAACTGCTCATTCTCTTTTTCTGTCCCAATACTAATTCGCAAACAATTTTCACATAAAGGTTGATTCGATCTATTTCTAACTACGATTCCTTTTTCTATTAATTGTTGATATCTCTTCGTTGGGTTGTCAACTTTGATGAGTAGAAAATTTGCGTCAGAAGGAACTACTTCCTCGACAAAATCAATTTGCTTCAATTCTTTTAGAAGCACCTCTTTTTGCAACTTAATTAGTTGAATTTCTTTTTGAATCTTATCCATTCTATTCAACCTATCCAATGCTTTTTGCTGGGTCAATGCATTCACATTATACGGAGGTTTTATGCTGTTCAAAACGTTGATTATTTCTTTAGAAGCATAACAAACTCCCAAACGGATTCCTGCCATTCCATAAGCTTTAGACATGGTTTGGCTAATGATTAAATTCGGAAATTCCTCCAAACGATTCAACCAACTTTCCTGTTCAGAAAAATCGATATACGCTTCATCAAGTACTACGATTCCATTAAACTGTCTTAGGATTTTTTCTACTTGCACTCTTGAAAAACTATTCCCAGTTGGATTGTTTGGAGAACATAAAAACAAGAGTTTACTTTTTTGATTTGCAGCCAATAAAATAGTTTGTGTCTTTGGCTGAAAATCTGCAGTGAGCTGTACCTCTATAACATCAATAGCATTGATATCTGCCAATACTTTATACATTCCGTATGTTGGAGGTAGAAGGATAATATTGTCTTTGTTGGGCTCACAGAAAGCTCTAAAAATTAAATCCAACACTTCATCACTTCCGTTTCCAAGTAAGATGTTTTCTATGGAGACCGATTTTATCTCAGATAACAATTGTTTTACTTTTTGCTGCTGTGGATCTGGATATCGATTCATACCATTTTCAAATGGGTTTTCATTGGCATCCAAAAACACCAACTCAGAATTAACTTCGGTAAACTCATCTCTAGCCGAAGCATACGGTTGTATATTTTTGATATTTTCTCTTATGAGATTTTGAATAGTAGACGTTGCTTTCATAATAAGGTTTCTCAACTGCAGTTGAGATGATATTTTAGTTATTAATTTCTTTTAATCGTATGGATACAGCATTTTTGTGTGCTTGTAAGCCTTCTGCTTCTGCCATAGTTTCAATAGCGCCTCCAATGTTCTGTAGGCCTTCTTTTGATATTTTCTGAAAAGTGATGCTCTTTAAAAAACTATCTAGATTTACACCCGAATAGGCTTTTGAAAACCCATTAGTTGGTAGTGTATGATTCGTTCCTGAAGCATAATCTCCTGCACTTTCTGGAGTGTAATTCCCAATAAAAACCGATCCTGCATTTTCAATATTATCAATAAAATAATCTTCGTTTTCTGAACATATAATAAAGTGTTCAGGTGCATATTCGTTGATCAATTCTAAGGCTGCTTCTTTAGTATTTAGATAAATCAACCTTGAATTTAAAATCGCTTGGGTTGCGATTTCTTTTCTAGGCAGCTCGCTGAGCTGTTTTTGCATCTCAGTCATAACGGATTTCAAAATTCCTTTTGAAGTCGACACTAAGATTACTTGGCTGTCAGTTCCGTGCTCTGTTTGACTTAATAAATCGGATGCTACAAATGCTGCATTTGCCGAATCATCTGCAAAGACTAACAATTCACTTGGTCCTGCGGGCATATCTATAGCGACACCAAATTTGGTTGCTAATTGTTTTGCAACCGTTACAAATTGATTTCCTGGTCCAAATATTTTAGATACTTTCGAAATACTTTCAGTTCCGAAAGTCATTCCTGCAATGGCCTGAATTCCACCTACTTTATAAATTTTAGTAATACCACATAATTTTGCTGCATACAATATCACTGGATTTATATTCCCATTTATATCTGGTGGTGAACACAATACAATTTCTTTACATCCAGCTATTTGAGCTGGAATTGCCAACATTAAAACTGTAGAAAATAACGGGGCCGTTCTGCCAGGAATGTACAATCCGATGTTGGTAATTGGTCTCTTTTCTTGCCAACATTGCACGCCCTCAGTAGTTTCTACACTGACTTTTTCTGTTTTTTGTGCGCTGTGAAATTTCTCAATATTAGATACTGCAACCGAAATTGCGTTCTTTAACTCTTCTGAAACCATCTGACCCCCTTCTTTGATTTCTTTTTCAGAAACCAAGAATGTATTCAACTCAACATTGTCAAATTGCTTGGTGAATTTAGAAATGGCAACATCACCTTTCGCTTTCACACTTTCAAACACGTCAATCACAACATCCTCAATATCGTTTACCGTTTGTGTTGGTCGTTCTAAAATTGTCTGCCAATCTTTTCTAGTTGGATTTGTTATTATCTTCATTTTGTATTCGTTATTTCAATTTATGAGATTCCATTCTTACTGAATCAAGTTCAGCGCAAGTCGTAGGAATGACAATTTGTTAGCGCACCATTTTTTCTATTGGACATACTAAGATTCCTTCTGCGCCTTTTTCTTTAAGCAAATCAATAATTTCCCAAAATTGATTTTTTGGAATTACTGAATGCACAGAACTCCAACCTTCTTTGGCCAATGGCAAGACTGTTGGGCTTTTCATTCCTGGTACTACATTTATGATTTCTTCTAACTTATTATTTGGGGCATTTAAAAGCACGTATTTAGAATTTCTTCCTTTTAAAACGGCTTGTATTCTAAATTGCAACCTATCTAGAATTTGTTGTTTATTCTCTGAAATCGTTGGAGAAACTGCCAATACAGCTTCTGAGTTCAATAGCAATTCCACTTCCTTTAAATTGTTCTTAAAAAGTGTTGACCCACTAGAAACAATATCACAAATTCCGTCTGCCAAACCAATATTTGGTGCTATTTCTACTGATCCGTTTATAATATGAATCTGCGTATTTACCCCTTTATTTAACAAGTATTTTTGTACAGTGTTTGGATATGAGGTTGCAATTTTTTTTCCATTGAAATAGTTTACATCTTGATACACTTCTCCTTTTGGAATGGCTAAAGAAACCTTGCATTTCGAAAACCCCAATTTTTCTACAATTCCGATATCTTCTCCTTTTTCTATCAGTACATTTTCTCCAATGATTGCAATGTCAACTACACCATCACGCAAATACTGAGGAATATCTCCGTTACGCAAATAGAAAACTTCTAGCGGAAAGTTACTTGCTGTTGCTTTTAATTGCTCTTTTCCATTGTCGATGGATATTCCGCAATCTTTTAAAATTTGTAAGGAATCTTGATTTAATCTTCCTGATTTTTGAATGGCTATTCGTAATTTACTCATGTTTTTGTTAAAGTGTTTGAGTAAACCGAAGGAAAATCTTGTGTAAGAAAAAACCCGTTTGATTTACTCAAACGGGTTTAAAATATATGTTGTTTTTATTCAATACATTTTCAGTTCGCTTGAGTGCAAATATGAAAATGATGATGGTTAAATTGAATAAAATTCATGTCTTGTTTTTTGATGCTACAAATATTTGTCATTTATTTTTAAATATCCTA
>JAESTN010000214.1 GCA_016763595.1 Flavobacteriaceae bacterium
CATATGCTTTCTTTTTACAAAAACTTTACAACCAGTTCCCATAATAAAATCTGGTGAGGTAATGACTTTTAAAGGTTCTTGTAAAATATAAGCATCTGAAGTAATAGGCTTTAGGTATTGATGAATATTTTCGAGTTTTGGTAAAACAGTTTCACTTGGAAATAAATGTATGCCGACTGTTAAAAAACTCATGTTATTATTGGTAAATAATTGATCTGCTCTTTCTAAGAGCTCAGGAGTATAAATGTCATCAGCATCTAAAAAACTAATAACATCTCCAGAAGTATTTGAAAAACCAATATTTCTAGCATAACCAGGCCCATAATTCTTTTTTAATTCGATAATTTTTAGTTTTACATGTTTTACAAATATAGGAGCATCTTTAAAAAAGTTTTTTACAATTTCTAAACTCCCATCTGTACTACAATCATCTACAATGATTAACTCAAAGGGTAATTTTGTTTGTTCGGTTATTGATGCTAAGGTTTCATCGATGTATAAGGCTTTGTTGTATAGAGGAATAACAATAGAGAATTTCATAGTTTTAATAGGGTTTTATTATGATACAGGGCAACACAACTCCGCGCCCTTGATGTAGGTTTATAATGTTTTCTGATGAGCCTCTAAAAAGACCAGGGCCAAAAGAAGTATGATTATGGCATAAAAGCATTCCAACAATATGAATCTGTTGAGGTGCTTTTAAGGAGGCCTCTAGTGGAAATTTTTTTTGTTCAACAAATTCCTGGACCATGTATTTTTTCCATTTTTTGGTTATGGTATGTTTCCATATTTTTAAATCACAATCATTTTTTATGTACATCCCAATTCCACGACCACCACTATTGTTTTTTAACACCCAATTTTGGTTACTAGATATGAATCTGGTTCTTTTTTCTAAGGAATCTAATGTAAAAGAGGGAATGAGGAATTTTTTTAGATAGCTATATTCTTCATTCGAAATATAGTCGAGCATAATTTCTTCATCATACATTACTGCTAACACACGCTTATCATGTATCAAAATTAACGTACGCAAATCATTAATACACACTGCTTTTTCTGTAATCTTTTTTAATATTTTCGCATCAAATTCTTTGAGTTCTTCTCTGTCCATTTCTAGAATAAATTGACAGCTAGGTTTGCCATGTACTTCTAGTTCTCCATTTTTTAATTGAATCTCTTTTGGATGAATGGCATAAGACTTATAACCTAAAGAATTGAGTTCTTTTAAAAGGTAAAATATTTCTGTTCCGTGTTCTTTGTCATGTACTAAATAGATGGGCTCTTCTTTATTTAAATCAGTTGTAATAGCAGATAAAAAAGCCTTCTTGTTTATGACGTTTTTTGATTGTGGATGTAATTTCTGAATCACATCATTTAAATAAAAACTTAACATCCAACCATTAACAGGATATCTACATCCGATTTCACAAATTTTAGGAAATCCTTCTGTATTATAGATGAAATCAGGTCTATAAAACCCGATATTATAAGGTGTTTCAGAAACCTCTTTTAATAGATCTTCTAATGCAGCATCTAAATTGTATATGTTGCGAATTCGAATATCATTAAAATAATTTTTGACAATTTTTTGAAAAGCGGTGTTTAATAGTGTGCATAAGTATGATGTTGATGAAACATATGCTGCGTCTATAAGAACAGGTGTATTTAAAAAAGTATCTTTTCCATTATGTGGAACTTCATCGAGTTGTTTTTTTAAGATGTTCATCATTTCAGTATGATGGATCTTGTTTTTAGATAATTGAATAGTACCTAGTGATTTCTCTTTGTCGATTATCATATTTTTTTACAAAGCGACCATATTAGTTGTTAATTCTTGTTTAAGAACCCCCATAACTTCAGATTTTAAATGCAAGTAATCAGTAATGATTTCTTCTAAATTGTATTCTTCAATAGTAATATTTTGCGCTTTAGCAAATGAATGCACTGCATTTACTGCATGAAAAAAATGATCTTTTTCAGTAGGTCCACAATGAACTTGAATCCAAGCTAAAGAAACTTCAATTTCTTTTTCAGATAAATTGCTATGTTCTTTTAACCAAGAAAAGAATTTTGGATAAATGTATTCTACTTCTCCATGTGTATAAATTTCATGGACTAAGGTTGTTAATAGTCCAACCATTATATCTCTATTTCTTAAAGAGTTTTTATCTTTCCAAGCTTTAAATTCTTTAGCCTCTTCACATAAATATTTTTGAGATAACCAAGAATCATCACCGCTAATAGTTGTAGCCATTGTATAAAACATTTTTGAGTGTAAAATACGTCCAACTACAGCCAAATCTTCGTCTACAATTCTGTTTAAACTTGCAACAGTTCTAAACAAATCATATTCACTAACAATGGGTTTGTTTTTATGTATAAGCATCGTAAGTCTATTACTCAATCCAGCAACAGTGACAGCACTGTTGTTTGTTTGACTCCAACTGTGAAAAAATGTGTTTACTGTTTCTTGTTTTTGTGTTGACGATGTTAATGCAGAGAAACTATCTTCAATAACTAAAAATTCTTTTTTTTGTAAAGGAAAATAGGCAAGTAACTGTTCCTTAATATGAGAAGATTCCATCTGGTCTATTACAGGTAGAATGATTGAAATTATCGTATCCATAAATTTTTAATTTTGGGGTTATTTTTTTTATAATTAAAGTAAATCACTGGCGATAAAAATAATAGGAATAAAAGCGGTGAACAATAGGTGGATTTACCTGTTTTTTACCTGCTGAAGATCAAATAGCTAAAAAGAAATGTTTAAAGGATAGGGAGGCAGTAAAAAAACAAAAAAGCGTTACCCTTAGGCAACGCTTTTACATGCATCCTTAATACACAATTATGCATAGGACAAGTAGCCCTACGCAATTTCTTTAATAGGATGTTTTACTGTTTTATTGGTCTTCTAATAAAACATATTGTACATACATTCTGTATTCACCAGGTTCTGCAAAACTTTTAGTTCCATTTCCTGCAGCTCCACCAGCCAACAC
>JAESTN010000215.1 GCA_016763595.1 Flavobacteriaceae bacterium
GCATGGTTAAAGTTTTTGGTTGCTCCTTTAAACTTTTGCCAAACTTGCTCACTTTTAGAATAAGGTAATTTACCCGCATCAAAGTATTCTTTTCTCAAAGCTTCAATTTCTTTGATGCTATTTTGCCAATCACTATGTTTTTTATTATTTGAAGTATCGTATGCTTCAATTTTAGAAATGACTACCAATTTAGCGTCAACTATAGATTGATATTGCGATTTTAAGGATCTAAAATACTCATGGCGTTTGTCATGAATTCTCTTACTTGCAGCACTAAACTTTTGCCAAACATCTTCTCTATGTTCTTGAGAAACTGGACCTAGATCTTCTTTCCAAGTTTTATGAAATTGTTGCAACTCTTTAAAAGCATCGTTTACATTCTCTAATTCGACCAATGCTTCAACTCTTGCTATTAATTTTAACTTCTCTTCTAAATTGTGTTTAAAATCTAAATCTCTAAAATCATTACTTAAGTGTAATAAATCGTAAAAACGCTCTACATGATGATGGTAATTTCTCCAGGTATCATTGTATTTATTTCTAGGAACTGGGCCAATCTCCCTCCATCGAGTTTGCAATACTTTAAAACTCTTATACATCGTTTTAGTATCTGCATCTGCAATCAACTCCTTAAGATCTGTAATTACACTGTGTCTTTTTTCTAAGTTTCCTTTTAATTGTGCGTCTAATTCTGAATAATAGGTATCTCTTTTCTTTTTGTAATCTGATAAAAGACCATTGTATTTCGTTTTAACTGGACTTGAATATTGAAAGTCAATAGAGTTTCCTCCCGCTTCCAAAAAAGTTGCTTTTTTCTCAGCTAATAATGCTCCAAATTTAGCATTGAACGCATTTTTAATAGCATCTATATTTGTTTTTAGTTGCTGAACTGGATGCTCTTTTAATAACCTCTCTAATTCACCAGCCAAATCCTCTAACTCAATATTTTCATAATCTAACATCGGAATTGAATTTTTCTCTGCATCTTTCTCTGCTTCTTCTGCAACTTTCTCTTCAATTTCTTCAACTACTTTATCAGTAGCTTCCTTCTTCACTTCTACATCTTCTACAACTTTCTCTTCAACCTCTTCCTTAACTTTATCACCAACTTCCTGCTTCACTTCTACATCTTCAACAATGTTCTCTTCAATCTCTTCTACAACTTTATCAGAAGCTTCTTGCTTCACCTCTACATCTTCAACAACTTCTTCAGTAGTTTCTTTTTCCACTTTTACCTCTTCAACATTTTCTGCTTTTGGAGTTTCAACTGGTGTTATTTCATTTACTTCTGTAGTTTCGTTGTTTTGTTCTTCTGGGTTCTCTTGATTATTATCTAACATCTTATAATGTTTAAGGTTCCTATATTAAGTCTCTAAAGATAAGGATGTATTACAAAATGACAAAAGAAGTACCCTTCTTAATACCAAAAAATTAGCGATTCCAGATTTGCCAAGATTTTTCTGCTTGCAATTGCAACATTTCTAATCCATTTTTAATTTCTGCACCTTTATCCTTTCCGTTTTGTAAGAAAGCAGTAACACTTGGGTTGTAAATTAGATCGTACAGTAAATGATTTGAACCAATAAATTGATATGGAATCTCTGGACACAAATCTACTTCAGGAAACGTCCCTAAAGGGGTACAATTAATTAAAATTGCGTGTTCTAAAATCACTGTTTCATTTACGTCTGTATATGCAATTTGATTTATTGAACTTGGCGCCCTTGACACAAAACGAAAATCGATTTGTAGTTTTTCTAAGGCAAAAGCAACTGCCTTAGAAGCCCCTCCCGTTCCAAAAATTAATGCTTTTGTATGGTGTGGCTTTAACAATGGCTCTAAAGATTTTTCGAATCCATACACATCTGTATTAAACCCCTTGGTTTTACCATTTTCTAAAAACTTAATGGTATTTACCGCGCCAATTACTGCTGCCTCGGCATCAATTTCATCTATAAGGTGAAGTATTTCTTGTTTATACGGAATCGTAACATTCATTCCGTTTATTTTATTTAAATTCTCTTTAAGCAATTTAGGAAAGCGCTCGATAGATTCTATATCAAAATTTACGTATGTATGATTTTCTAAATTTAAGTCTTTAAACTTCTCAGAAAAATATCCACTAGAAAATGAATACGAAATATTTCTCCCTAACAATCCAAATATTTTCATGTTACTTTTTTGATTTTCGTCTTCTATCATAATAATCAATTCCTAAAATTAAAGCGATCCCAAGTACAATATAAAAAACAGCCAACCATGTTTCTGAGTTTGAAAAATCTGGAAAAAACCGCTCGTAATTTTGAATGATTTTATTTCCTGTATCATCTACTAAAAACTCTCCATTGTTTTCTATAAATATTTTTCGTTTCCAAGGCCAAACGATCCCCAAAGAGCCTGCTATAAAACCTATAATTATTGCGGTTACTATTTGATGCCAACGTTTTAAAACATACCCCAACACATGAGATATAGATACCAATCCAAATGCAGAACCTGCTGTAAAAACGGATACTATTTTTAAATATCGAATGTTTTCTGGAACTTCTAACACTTCAAAATTTCCAGAAAACAATCCTGTAATTATTGTAAATACTCCGTTTACAGAATCGACCAATAGCAATACATAATTCCCAAATAAGATTAAAATAAAAGACCCCGACAAACCGGGTAGTGTCATTCCTGAGACTCCAATAATTCCGCATAAAAAAACAAACCATAAATTGTCATTTTCTTGAGCTGGTGTCATAAAGCTAATTCCTACTCCGACAGAAATTCCAATAATTAATGAAAACGTATTTTTAAAATTCCAATCGCCAAAATCTTTGTAAATGTAAAATACTGAGCCAATGATCATTCCAAAAAACCAACTCCAAACATAGAGCTCGTAATATTTTAAAAAATAATCAAGCACCAAAGAAATACTAAAATAACTAAACATGCTTCCTCCCATTACTAGAAGCAAGAATTGTCCATTTACATATTGATAAAAACTCTTATATCTTCCGTTGAGTAATAATTTAAACGCTTTGAAATTTATCTTTTGAAATGAATAAATCATTTCTTCATAAAAACTCAACACAAAAGAAACGGTACCTCCAGAAACACCAGGAACTTTATTTGCAGCTCCCATTGCCAGCCCTTTAAAGAAAAGGCCTGTTTTCTGAAGAAAAGTACGTTCTTGTTTCATGTGTTTTTTTTAAATTCTATTGTCTTTTCAGTATTTTCAGACAGTTAATCGTTTTTAACTGCTAATTTTTCCAGTAACAAAATCAATCCGAAACCAACAACTGCCAATACCATAGCCACCAACAATTGGTTATCTTCAAAAGAAAATGGAGAAACACTTTGTTGGCTAAATGGCACTTTTACGCCGTGTGAATTTGTACGCCAAGTCAAGGTTTCTTTCCAAGGCCAAATTTTATTCAATGACCCAATAATAAAGCCAGTTAATACGGCCAGTGTATAATTTTTATAATTGGTAAACAACCATTTTAAGGCTCTAGAAAACGTCAACAATCCTGCTATTGCACCAGCAAAAACGAGAGCCACAATTGTAAAATCTCTATTATTTACTGCAGCCAAAACAGGTTTATAAGCACCTAACAACACCAAAATAAAAGCACCAGAAATTCCTGGTAAAATCATTGCACAAATTGCCAATGCTGCTGCGAAGAAGATAAACAATGGTGATGAGTTTTCATTGACCATCGGATTTAATGTGGTTATATAAAATGCCAGACCTGCACCAAATGCCAATACTAAAAAGGTAATGACATTCCAATTTGTAATTTGCTTCCCTATATAAATAACACTTGCTAAGATCAACCCAAAGAAAAACGACCATAACAAAATTGACTCGTTCTCCATCAACCATTTTAACACTTTTGCTAACGAAACAATACTAATAAAGATTCCAACGAGTAACGACAATAAAAAAGCCCCATTTGCTTGTTTCCACGCCGCTTTAATACCGTCTGATTTTAAGGTCTTAAGCAAACTTAAATTAACATTACTAATTGAAGTTAGCAACTCTTCATAAATACCAGAAATAAATGCAATCGTCCCTCCAGATACCCCTGGCACAACATCTGCTGCTCCCATTGCCATTCCTTTTAAACCGATTATCACAAAATCTTTAATTGTTCTACTCATTTGTTTGGTTGATTTTTTTTTGTAAAACGAAGATACAGGAAATTGTGAAAACTACGATCAATAGAAACAAAAAAACCGAGCTCATAAACTCGGTTTTTTTGTTTCTATAGTATTGCTACTACTCTGTCGCTTTTAAGTAATTATCAATTACTGTTTGTACCTTTTCGTTTTCAAAAACGGTGGGATACAACTCGCTTATTATTTCTCTGTAATCAGCATCAATAGCCAATCCGTTTTTTAGATGTAGTAAACTGTATTTTTCTTCACTTGCCAACATAAACAATCCACACAAACGGTATTCTATTTCGGCAAACTGAGTATACGTATTTTTAGCTTTTACCATTATTTTTAAGGCGTCATCAAACTCGCCTAAAAACAATAATACATCTGCCAAGCCAACAAAAATCTCAATCGAGTTATCCTCTAATTCTAAACATTTATGAAACGCTATAACGGCTTCTTCATAAAAATTTAATTTTAAATTTAACTCTGCATATTTACGCCAATACATAAAATTATCTTCATCTATTTGCAAGGCTTTAGACAAATAATACAAGGCTTTTTGATATTGATTGTCCTCTTGATATAAATTGGTTAGCAACAACCACCCTTTGTCTAATAAAGGATCTTCGTTTACCGCTTTTTTATAATAGGTAACAGCTGTTTCTAAATCTCCTAACTTCTGATAACATTCACCTGTTCTTACACATACAAATGCAGTAGCATCATCTAATTCTAGGGTAATTAAATAATTCTCAATTGCTTTGTCATACTGTTCTAACTCTTCTAATGTTTTTGCTTTCTCTAAATAACCACCAACAAAACTTTCATCAATAATTACAGCATAGTCAAAAGCTCTTAAGGCTTCTTTGTATTTTTTCAAGACAAAATACTGTCTCCCTAATTGATGCCAAGCAACTTCACAATATGGATTTGCATCAATATAATTATTTAAAAACACAATGGCTTCTTCGTGGTTGTTTTCCATATCAAAACAATACACAACATTATATAGCGAAGAATAATCCTCATAATCGACATCTATACAATTGGCAAAATTTAAACGTGCATTTTCAAAATCGTCCAAATACAAATATTCCATACCAATCATAGACCAGATATCTATCTTTTCATCTGTATTTGGCAATACTTGTTTAAACGTATTTATAGCTTCTAAATGTTTGTTGTTTTTAGAATAAATGGTTGCTTTCTGAATTAGTAGTTCTTCATTATTAGGCTCAACGGCTTCTAATTCACTAATTAAAATTGATGCTTTTTGTAGTTTATCTTCAAAAACCAACAACTCTACTTTTAGCAATTTCAAGATCACAGAACTAGGATGCTGTTCTAACCCTAACTTCACTGCTTTCTTCGCTAATGAATGTTTCCCATTGTCTAAATAATACTGTATAATCTCCTCAAACTCAACAGAGTCAAAGAAATACACATTATTTGTCTTTAACATGGATTCGAATTTTGATAGTGACATAGGCTTCTAATTTTATCATGAAAAGCAAAAAAGCATCTCCTTTCTTACGCTTTCATTTGATTAAACAAGCTGTAATACTTCATCAAAAGAAGTTGATGTTATTACAATGTTAAATGTACTACAAGTCTTATACCACTTTAAAGAAAATTGGTTTACTTTTCAACAAAATAATTAACAAAATATACGCCTTTCCCAAAATGCCCTCGGTTAAAATTTTGCGCTTCCTTTTATTTACCCTAATTTCGCATAACATTAACTATCAGTTTTACTGATGTATTCCAAGTTAAATTTGGACATTTTTCTTATGAGCTCAAAAGTTTTATTAAACTCGAAAGAAATTGAAATTATCTTACATCGATTAGCTTGTCAGCTTATCGAAAACCACAACGATTTTTCGAATACTGTTTTAATTGGTTTACAACCAAGAGGGACTTATTTAGCCAATAGGTTAAAAGATCTTTTAACCAACCATTATCATATCAAAGATTTAAAACTGGGGCTATTAGACATTACTTTTTATAGAGACGATTTTAGGCGAAGAGATGCACCTTTAGATGCAAGCAGTACTGAGATTGATTTTTTAATAGAAAATAAAAACGTGGTTTTAATTGATGATGTTTTATTTTCTGGACGAAGTATTAGAGCAGGATTATCTGCGATCAATGATTTTGGAAGACCCAATTTGGTAGAACTCCTAGTTTTAATTGACAGACGATTTAGCAGACATTTACCAATTCAGCCAAACTACAAAGGCAGACAAGTAGATGCCATCAATCAAGAAAAAGTAAAAGTTTGCTGGAAAGAAACACACAACGAAGACGTAGTTTATTTAGAACACAACACATAAAATGAAGCAATTAAGCGTAGACCATTTATTAGGCATAAAATATCTAAACAAAAATGATATTGATCTTATTTTTGAAACTGCCGATCATTTTAAAGAAGTAATAAATAGACCTATTAAAAAAGTCCCTTCTCTTAGAGATATTACAATTGCCAATTTATTTTTTGAAAATAGCACTCGAACAAAACTATCTTTTGAGTTAGCAGAAAAACGTTTATCGGCAGATGTCATTAACTTTTCGGCAAGTCAATCTTCCGTAAAAAAAGGAGAAACATTAATAGACACGGTAAACAATATTTTATCAATGAAAGTTGATATTGTTGTTATGCGTCATCCAAATGTAGGCGCCGGAGTTTTCTTATCTAAACATGTAGATGCTAAAATTATAAATGCGGGTGATGGAACACATGAACACCCTACCCAAGCGTTATTGGATTCGTATTCAATACGAGAGAAACTTGGAACTGTAAAAGGGAAGAAAATTGTCATTGTTGGTGATATTTTACACTCTAGAGTTGCGTTGTCAAATATTTTCGCTTTGCAATTACAAGGAGCAAAAGTGAAGGTTTGTGGACCAACAACTTTAATTCCGAAATACATTTCTAGCTTAGGTGTTGAAGTAGAAACAAATTTAAAGAAAGCACTTGAATGGTGTGATGTTGCAAATGTTTTACGGGTACAACACGAAAGAATGGATATAAAATATTTTCCTTCTACTAGAGAATACACCCAACTGTTTGGAATCAACCAACAACTACTAGACAGCTTAGATAAAAAGATTGTGATTATGCATCCAGGCCCCATTAACCGAGGTGTAGAAATAACAAGTGATGTTGCAGATTCTCAGAACTCAATCATTTTAAATCAAGTTGAAAATGGAGTCGCTGTTAGAATGGCTGTTATCTATTTATTAGCACAACAGATAAAGAGATAGTTTTACCAAACTCCTATAATAATTGTACTTATGGAAATTTCAAATCCAAAAAATTATACACTCATAACTTCTACAGAAAAATCATTTGAAGTGTTTCATGCTGCTTTTATTCGTCAAGATTTACATACGGTAAGCAATCATAAGATTGTGCAACTTTCTGAAAACCTTAACACTACAATTCCAAATTTGTTGCTATTTTTGAATGTAGCAAACGAGCACAAAAATAACGGCATGTCTTTTGTGATAATCTGTAACGGAATTGACATTGACGAAATTTCTGATGAAATTAATATCGTTCCAACAATACTTGAAGCTGAAGATATTCTAGAAATGGAAGCGATTGAGCGAGATTTAGGTTTTTAAAAAAAAAGATAAAGAATGGCGAAAAAATTACTCTTATTTATTTTTTTATGTTTTACAACTGTAGTTTTTTCTCAAAAAACACTGCAGAAGCTTAGTACTGCGCCAAATCCTTTTTATAGTTCCACAACGATAAGTTTTAATTCGACAACTAAACAACCTGTTTTTTTAATCATTAAAAATGTGCTTGGAAAAACGGTGTACAAAAAAGTATATCGCACTAAAATTGGTAAAAACACTATTTTATTTAATAGAGACAACCTACAATCCGGAATGTATATTTATGCAATAAGAAGTAGAAAAGAAGTTGTTTCTAAACGCTTTGTTATCAAATGAGTTTAGTGCTAACAATTTTAGGCTGTCATTCTGCTACACCCCGAGTAAATGCACATCCAACTTCTCAATATTTAGAAATCAACAACCGTCATTTTTTAATTGATTGTGGAGAAGGTACACAGCGTCAAATGCGCAAGCATAAGGTTGGTTTTTCTAAAATAAACCATATTTTTATTTCTCATTTACATGGTGATCATTTCTTTGGATTGATTGGTTTAATTTCTACTTTCGGAATTTTAAACAGAGAAAAAGAGTTGCATATTTACGGCCCTAAAGGACTAAGAGAAGTTACTAGGCTGCAATTAAAAGTTTCAAAATCATATTCTAAATTCGACATTATTTACCACGAATTAACCTCTAAAGAAAGTGAACTTATTTTTGAAGACGATAAGGTTTCTGTAACTACAATCCCCTTAAACCATCGGGTGTATACAAATGGTTTTCTTTTTAGAGAAAAAGAAAAATTGAAGAAGCTAAACATAGAAAACGTACAACAATATCCAGAAATTGAAACTTGTGATTATCATCATATTAAAGCGGGGAAAGATATCACTTTAGAAAGTGGAGAAGTTATTAAAAATGAAGAGTTGACCTTGGCTCCATCAAAACCAAAAAGTTATGCTTTTTGTAGTGACACATCGTATAAAGAAGACATTGTTCCGATTATAAAAGAGGTAGATTTATTATATCATGAAGCTACTTTTTTAAGCGACAGAGAAGATTTAGCAAAAAAAACAAAACATTCTACAGCAAAACAAGCAGCGCTAATCGCCTCACAAGCAGCCGTTAAGCAACTTATTATAGGCCACTACTCGAGTAGATATACTAATATTGATTTATTTAAAAAAGAAGCTTCCGAAATTTTCTCCAATGTAATTTTAGCAGAAGAAGGAAAAAAAGTATCTTTATAGTGTAAATATCTCCTGTAATATTTAATCTATTTCTATTGGATCCAAATTCGATACATGCTTTGTATCAAGATATTTTTGATACATACCCTTCTATTGAAATTAAAGAGCATATTAATAAGCTAATTGAATTAGATTATTATTATCCCTTTAACACTACTTTTTTCTGTATTACAAATACGCCAAAACAAAGTTTTGAGTATATCAGTAAAAACTTTACTGCATGTACTGGATTATCTAATAAGAAAATGCAGGAAGGCGGAATGGAATATTTTTGGTCTAGATTTCACCCAGATGACATTAGTTTATGGATAAAATGCCTTCAAGATTTGATGCGGTTTACCATGCATGAACTTTCTGATGAACAACGATTAAAAATGAGTTACACGTGGAATTATAGACTAAAAAATGCCAAAGGGAATTATGTTACAATCATTCAAAATACAACTCCTTTACAATTTGATGAAGCTCAAAAGCCAATTATTGGTTTGGCACATTACACCGTGTTAGATTCTGATGTAAACATGGATATTTGTGCTTCTGCAAAATACTTGAACGACACTAATGAATATGAAACATTATTTTATATAAACCAATCTAGCAATCACCTATTAAATATTATTAGCAATAGAGAACGAGATATTATTCGGTTACTTCTTACTCAAAAAACAAGCAAAGAAATTGCAGCTAGTTTAAACATCAGCAAACATACAGTAGACACACATAGAAGAAATATTTTAAAAAAACTGAATCTGTCCTCAACGATAGAGTTGACACAGTATTTCAAAAACCAAAGCCAATTACTGTAGTACAATACTCAAAATGAGTATTGTACCGTTAACTTTTTTCAGATAACTTCGTGTAAAATTCTAAACAAACTTATAAAGTAAATTGAATTGGCACTATCTAAAAGGTCCCCCCGGTCTCTAATAGAACATTTGAAAAAGATGTTTTTTGGTCAATTCAGTTTACTCTTATTTTAATATTGATCTACACTTAGCAAAACTAAAGTACACGCTGCTTCTACCTCAATAGCATTTTCTTTAAGTAAATTCATCAACTCTGTGTTTTCGGTTCCTGGATTAAAAATTACTCGGATGGGCTTTACTTTTAAAATATAATTATAATACTCTTTTTGCCTAACGGGATTTAGATATAAAGTAATTGTATGTAGGTTCTCATATTCCACTTTTTCTGTTTCAATAACCACATCTAAAACGTGTCCTTTTTCTACTCCAATAGCAAAAGTTTCAATTTTCCGTTCTCTTAATTTAAAAATAGCTTTATTCGAGTAACGTGCTGTATTTACTGATGCTCCAAGCACTAAAGTAGATTTCTCCATATGTTAATAATAAGTTAAAGACTGTTAATACTAGTAACAAATATAAACATTCAAGCGTCTACCTAACATCAAATCAAAACAACTTAAAACATATTTTTAAATCACATTTATGAAAAAATTAATACTGCTTTTTATACTAACACTTAGTATCAGCTCTTATGCCCAATTAGACAAAAGCAAAATTTCTAGACCTGGAATTATTTCAGGTAAAGTAATAGATCAAACATCAAAAGAAGCCTTACCCTATGTAAATATTGTAATTAAAGACATTGCAAAAAAAATCATCACAGGTGGTATCACAACATTAGACGGTAAATTTAGAGTTAAAAACATTCCTGAAGGAGTAAGTATATTAGAAGTTCAATTTATCGGGTACAAAACGTATTCAAGAGAAATTACCATTAACAATAAAAACAGAAGAATTAATCTTGGTACGCTTACATTAAGTGAAGATACTACTACGTTAGACGAAGTAGAAATAAGAGCAGAACTTTCTACCGTAATTCAAAAGATTGACAGAAAAGTAATCAATGTAGGTAAAGATTTAACTGCTGCGGGAGCCACTGCTGCAGAATTACTTAACAACGTACAATCTGTACGTGTTGACAGTCAAACTGGTGCGCTAAGCCTACGTGGAAACAGCAATGTCAGAGTGCTGGTTGACGGGAAACCTACCAATATGAATACGGCTCAATTGTTAAGACAAATTCCTTCTACTTCAATTAAAAGTATTGAATTAATCACCAATCCTTCTGCAAAATACAATCCTGAAGGAATGAGTGGAATTATCAATATTACCTTAAACAAGAGCGCTAATATTGGATTTAACGGATCTGTAAACGGA
>JAESTN010000216.1 GCA_016763595.1 Flavobacteriaceae bacterium
CTGCCACAGAGTTTACTGTAGAACCATAGCTTTTTTCTTGATCCCAAAAAGTTTTTCCATTAGGGCTTTTACCTGTTGATCTACCTACCGCATATAATTCCCATTTTACTGTAGAAGTTACTTTTAAAATGGTTGCAGATTTTTTGGTGATGCCTTTTGCATAATCTCCTTTGTTATTAAAAATAAAATTGATTTGTTCTGGAGATATGATGTCCATTTGTAAGATAGGTTTCATTTCAAGAATAATTCCGACTCCTGCTTGTGTTGATTGTTGAGCATTTACTAAGTTTATGATACTTAGAAATACCACGCTTGCTACTAATTTTACTACATTTTTCATACGAATTGTGTTTAAGGATTATTTTTCAATTTTTGTTATCCATCCTAAGCACCTGTTCGTAAGAACAGATGCAGATTAGGAGGGGTTAACATCTTTATAGTCAGGGCAATGAAAAGCACATGCTTTTTACTGCTGATGACATTTTATGAAATTTTTAAACTGAAAAACGATGTTTAAAACAATTGCTAACACTGTAGGGATTAACTAGCAACACCACATACTAAGGGACTGTGTGGTTCGTCTCTGTTGATTATACTCTGTACTTAAAATTTATGCGATATCTCTAAAGTTTAAATTTTTTGTACCCAGTTTATAATCATGTCGGTAGCTCTTTTGTCGATGTTGTAAATAACATTCGGCAGCAAAGCACCAGCGGTTAAATAATGATTTAAATTGCGCATTACTTTAACCGTTATTAAGGGGTTGTTGTATTCTTTTAACAAGTTAATTTCCGACTTAGGGTTTACGAACTTATCCTTTGTACCGATAAGGTAAATTGTTGGAATTTGAAGTTGTTTGTAAACAGCTTCATAATCTTGTTTAAAGAGGGTGATATGTGTATAGCTCCAAAATTTAATGTCTTTTAAATTGAAACCTTTTTTCTTTATGGCTTCAATTCCTTTATTTCTTAAGGCTATATCACTTATGTTTTGATGTTTGTATGTATTTGTTATGTGTAGTAAAGTATCTAATAATGAAATAGTTTCTTTTTCTGTTTTGTTTTTAACCTTGTATTGAGGTAACGTTTTTATTTGGTATTTAGATGCGTTAGAAAAGTTCTTTACAGGGGACGCAATCTGAATTAGGAAATCTACTTTAGTGGTAGAGTTATAACTATTTCTTGAAGCAATTACAGATGCCATACCGCCTAAACTGTGGCCTAATATTCCTACGTCTATATTTTTTAATGCAGGAATTGATTTTATATGTTTTATGCAATAAGAAATATCATCAGTTAATCGATCAATGGCAGAGGTGTAATTTCCTTGTGATTTTCCAACACCACGTTCGTCAAATCGATATACGGCAATGTTATTATCTAAAAATGAAGAGGCTAATTTATGATGCGCATACCGCGTATCTTTTCCTGATCCAGGAATAATAATAATAATTTTTTTGTAGGATTTTTTTGGACTAATTAGAGTCCCAGATAGACGTAGCCCATCCGTATGGTTAAAGAAGTTTAACTCTTGGGAGTTATAGTTTTCTTTCCCTTTTATTTCTCTTTCATGAGAAAACATGATTTGACCATTTACCAATGTACACATCAAAAAGAGTGACATTACTATGATATTTTTCATAATAAAATAATATAATTACGCTTTTACACTGTTCTTATATCTTATTTAGGGTAAGGGTAGATATTTTAATTGATGAACTTTAAGGGAATTCATCTGATAAACCAGGGGTGTTTATCGCATCGTATTTAAGGGAGTAAAGGAACGTGAATTCCTTCATTAAATTCTTTGCAAAGATAGTAAAAAAAAAGAAATACATATAGGTATTTATACCTGATTTAGAACGTGAATTTAAATTTACCTTCAACAATTGTATTCAAAATCAAAAGCGTTGTAATTACAGTGCTTTTGATTAGGGAGAATTTAATTTTTACGGGTATACGCCGCTCGTTTGTAGCGGTCTCCTGGACTCAATTTGCCTAATTCAAAAATCTAACAAAAACATTCTTGATCGCCACCTGATATACCTCTTTGATGTAATTCATATTTAGGTATTCCATGCTATTTTTTTATTGTAAAATGAAAAGTTGTGCCAATTCCAATTTCAGACTCCAACCAAATATTTCCTTTATGAAATTCAACAATTTTTTTTACAATTGATAGACCAATACCTGAAGATCCCTTACTTTTATTTAAAGAATGAAATATTTCAAATATTTTATCAAAATATTTCTTTTGAATTCCAATACCATTATCATTTACTGAAAACTTGTGATGAGTTTTGTTATTTAAGTAATCGATTAATACAACTCCCTTTTCTTTGTCACTAAACTTAACAGCATTACCAATTAAGTTCTGAAAAAGTTGTTTGAAACGTGTCTTTTCTCCTTTTAAAATTGGCAGATCATTTTGTATTATAATAGCTATTTTGGACGATGATTGAAAATCTTCAGTAATGGATTTTACAATTTGATTTAAATCAACCGATTCTTCAGTAGAAGTGTCTGAAACAACACTAGAATAATTTAATACATCAGAAATTAATTGTTCCATGTTTTCAAGTGTAAATTCAATCAGATTAAAATTCTTCATACTTTTAGCATCGAATTTATCATAATTGTCCTCTTTTATCCAGTTTATTAATGCATCAAGACTTCGTAAAGGTGATTTTAAATCGTGAGAAACTACATGTGCATATTCTTGCAGTTCAACGTTACTTTTCTCTAATTCATGTAATAATACTTTGTTTTTTTCTTCAGCTTTATCTTTAAGATCACGGATCATTGCATTCTCTAATTCATTAGAAACAATTTTCGCAATATCAGACAATGTCTCTAACTGTTTTGAGGTGAAGTAATTTCTATCATTATGCTCAGAATCTATTACGCCAATAATTTTTTCTTTTGATATAATAGGAACTGCTATTTCTGAAAACCTATTAGTATCATCAACTATATATCTTTTGTCTTTTGAAGTGTCTTTAATAATTTCAGCTTTGCCTGTCTTGGCGACATGTCCAACAATCCCTGTTCCTATTTGTAAGCTTAATTTATTAATAACTTGCTTCTGTTTTACTTTTTTACCATAAGCAGCAACTTGTTCTAAAAAGTTTGTTTTACTATTATATAAATAGATAACACAGTCATTTGAACCAAGATAATTGGCAATTCTATTTACAATTTCCCAGGCAATGTCGTACGTATTAATTTTACCTAAAATGGCTTTTGCAATGTCATTTATGACCTGATCTTTCAGAACGTCTTCTCTTTCTTCTGTGATATCTTCAACAAATACAAGTTGATAATTTATAGTACCATTTATAGATCTAACTGCCTCAAGCTTGGTTCTTGTCCAAACAATCGCTCCATTTTTCTGTATAAATCTCCTTTGGCTGGTATAATTATCAATCTTTCCGGAATCCATTTTTGTGACCAAGATCTTAGACTCTTTTACATCTTCTGGATGTGAGATCTTATCAATTGTAAGTTCAATAATTTCATTTTCAGTATACCCAAATAGTTCATGAAATGCTCGATTACATTTTAAGATCTTGTTATTTTTCACTAATGCAATTCCAAAAGTAGAATTATCTACAATAATATCTAATTGCTTTTTTTGTTGTTGAATTAACTCGGCTTGTTTTATTTCGGATGTAATATCTGTTCCTACAGTAATGATGTTTTCAATTCTTCCTTCCGCATTAAATATGAAGTTTACATTTTGCCCAAACCATATCTCCTTCCCCTCTTTATTAATAGCGAGTAGTTCAATGTAGCTTTCTGGTATTTTCTGAGTGAATTGATTCTGGTAAAATGCTTGCACTCTGGCTTTGTGACTTTGTTCGACAAAATCCATGAAATTCATTTTTTTCATCTCCTCTAAGGAATAGCCCAATTCCCTGATGGTTGTGGGATTTACATAAGTATAATCACCTTTGTAATTTTGTTCTGATATGAAAACACCGGCGTCTTCGACGATCATCTTAAATTTTCTCTGTTCTTCGATAAGCTCTTTTTTAATAATGGATTTTTTCGCTTCACTTTTCTTCAAAGCAATTTCGGCTAGTTTTTGTTTTGTAATGTCTCTTCCTACAGAAATGACATTTTGGAGGCTTCCGTCCGACTTAAAATTATATGTTAAATTTTGCCCAAGCCACGCTGTGCCACCCTTTTTAGTAAGGAGTGGGAATTCAATGTAGCTCTCGGATGTTTTTTGCTCGAGTAGATTCTGGAAAAACGCAAAGGCTTTGTCTTTGTAACTTTCTTCAACCAAATCTAAAAAATTCATTTTTTTTAGTTCCTCTAAAGAATAGCCCGTTAACTTTACCCCTTTAGGATTTACATAAGTAAAACAACCTTTGTGATCAGATTCAGATATGAGAGCACTGGCAGTTTTCAAAATCACCTGAAGCTTTTCCTGTTCTTTAATAAGCTCTTTCTCTATAAAGGCTTTATTTTCTTTACTTTTCTCTAAGGCAATTTCAGCAAGTTTTTGTTTGGTGATTTCTCTTCCTATAGTTATGACTTTTTCGATGTGTCCGTTCGACTTAAATATGAAGTTTACATTTTGCCCAATCCAGTGTAACTCCCCTTTTTTTGAGATTAAAGGATGTTCAATGTAGGCATCTGATTTTTTTTGAATGATTTGCTCCTGGTAAAACGCTAGTAATTTGTCTTTGTATCTTTCTTCTATCAACTCCAAATAATGCATTTTTTTCAGCTCATCTAATGAATAGCCTGTCATCTTTACGATTGAAGGATTTGCATAGGTAAAATAACCTTTATAATTGGATTCATAAATCAGAACACTCACATTTTCAACAATCAATTTAAACTTTTGCTGTTCTTTAGTAAGCGCTTTTTCAATAACGTCTCTATTCTGTTTACTTTTCTTCAAAGCGATTTCTGTAAGTTTTTGTTTTGTAATATCTCTTCCTACAGTAATGACATTTTGGAGGCGTCCGTTAGACTTAAAATTGTATTTTACATTTTGTTCAATCCATAAAATCTCTCCTTCCTTAGTGACTACGGGGATTTCATTGATGCCCTCTGATATTTTTTTATCGAATAGATTCTGGTAAAACGCATATATTTTGTCTTGGTGACTTTCTTTGATAAATTTCAGAGAATGGATTTTTTTCAGCTCCTCCATTGAATAGCCTATTTTTTTTAGAAAAAATGGATTTGCATAGGTGAAATACCCTTTGACATTAATTTCAGATATGAGAACACTCGCGCTTTCCACAATCATCTGAAGCTTTTTCTTTTCTTCAATAAGTTCTTTTTCATTAATGATTCGTTTTTCTACACTTTTCTTCAATGTGATTTTTTTCACTTTCTTTCTAGCAGCTTTTTCATGATTAAGAGCCTGTTGTTGTATTTCAATTTTCTTATCCCTCATTGTGTTTAAGACACTAAATTTAATGTTGGTTTTATTACCTTTTATTACCTTTTATTATTTTTTCTTCAATGATGATTCAGATTTATGGTGTTCAAAGGTTCTGTTATTTATGAATTATAAAAATTACCTACTTGAAATACAGTATGTTATCTGTAATTTGAATTGCTTTTTAATTTGGTGTTTTATGATTTCTCATATATTTTCTTACACTTAAATGAGTGTTTTTTTCAATGAAATAAAGCATTTAATTTACTAATTGTTCATTAAAGCTCCAATACGATAATATCTGATTTATTCTTATGACATAATCTTTATATTTTAAAGGTTTTAACAAATAACCTGCAATTCCGTGTTTATAGCATTCTTTAAAATCTTTTTGATTATTAGAAGTGGTAAATATAATTGTAGGAATATATTTTAATGTTTTATCGTTTTTTAATATTGTTAAAAATTCCAGACCATTTAATATTGGCATATTTAAATCCAATAAAATAATATTAGGAAGATTGTCTTTATTATTTAAAATATCAAGTGCCTGCAGTCCATTATTAGCCTCTACTATTTTGTGA
>JAESTN010000217.1 GCA_016763595.1 Flavobacteriaceae bacterium
TCAAGGCGTCGGTTTTGTCAAAGCTTTTTACGGTGCCAAAAGCTGAAGGACAACGAGCAATGGTTGCAAATTTCATGTTTGGCAAACGCGCATCTAAACCATAAACTGCAGATCCATGAGTAAAATCATCGATGTCGATGCTCTTTAAGGTTTTGCCTATATATTTAAAATCTTTCTTTTCTTTTAAAGAAACCTCCTTAGGAACTTCTATCAGCATCGCTTCATCAACCAAGTCTCCAAAAAATAGTTTGTCTTTGGTTTTATTGTTGATTACATAATGCATGTCCGCAGAACAATCTGAAGCTGAAACTTGCCATTTTTTTGCAGCAGCTTCAATCAGAATTGCTTTCGCAATAGCACCCATTTTACGCATTGGGCCTAAAATAGTTCGCACACTTCTAGAGCCATCTGTGTTTTGATTTCCGAATTTTTTATTTCCTGTTGCTTGTTCTACTGATACATATTCCCAATCCGCTTCCATTTCATCAGCAATGGCAGAAGTTAACGAAGTTCTAATTCCTTGTCCCATTTCAGAACGAGCACATAATAAAATTAGTTTTCCATCTTTTTTAAGCTGGACAAATAAATTAGGAGCAAAGGTGGTTCCGTCATCTATTCTAATAAGTTCTTTATCGGAGGTAAATTGACAACCAATGATTAATCCTCCAGAAGCCAATCCAAAAACTTTTACGAAATTTCTACGGCTCATATTTTGTATAGCTTCCATATCTATTTGTTTTTAAGTTTAACGGCTTTATGTATTGCTTTTCTTATTCTCGGATACGTACCACACCTACAAATATTTCCACTCATAGCGTCATCAATATCTTCATCTGTTGGGTTTGGATTGCTATTTAGCAAAGAAGTTGCGGCAATCAATTGTCCAGATTGACAATAGCCACATTGGGGGACATTGATGTCTTCCCAAGCTTCTCTTAAATATTCAAGATTGTCTGTTTTACCTTCTATGGTTGTGATTTTTTTACCAATACCATAGCTAACAGGTAAGCCACAAGATCGTACAACTTCGCCATCTATAAGTATAGAGCAAGCGCCGCATTGACTGATGCCACAGCCATACTTTGTTCCCGTTAAACCAATAATATCTCTAATTGCCCATAGCAAAGGCATGTCGTCTGGAGCCTCTAATGAATGGTTTTTTCCGTTGATTGTGAGTGTTTTCAAGTGCCTGAATTTTTTAGTGCTCACTAAGTTACCATTTTTTTAATCCCCGTAAAAAGATTAACATTTTTTAACGTTAGTAGGGGGCTGTTTAAAGTAAATAAGAAATTTAAGCAGGTAATAATTTTCTCCTTTCTAGAAATTTTAGAATTCTAGTTAGTAGTGATGTCGCACCAATATATGCATAGGCAATTGCAACTGGTGGACTTAAAGTGGGGATGTATCCAAATGCTTTGAGTTTCCATGTCCAAATACCAAAATAGGTCCCTATGTATTCAATTGTTAGTACATAAAGTGCAAGATAACAATAGAAAGGGTTCCACTTTTTTCGAATAAGGGAATGGAAAAATAAAATACCTAATATAAGTGTTAAGTAATCTTTAAAAAAGAGTATTGCTACAGAGAAAATGAGTCCAAAGAAAAATGGCGCTATTTTTTCTATCTTTTTTTTAGTGTTATACTTATTCGTAACCTCATGAAGCATGTATGCAGAACCTAGAACAATTGCATGACCAAAAGGAACATAAAAAGGAATTGCATTGTCTCTGTAATCGTACATGTTTAGCCAATTACAAAATAATTGTTCTCCAAAAATGGATAATAATACCATACCAATCATCAGTTTCTTTAATTTCAAATCTGCGGCAGCTAACATCAATAAGAAATAGGAGACTATAATAACGTTTAACATGAGTCTTCCATTAAAATAATGTGTTGCAAAATAGTCAGAATCCCAGTATAGAAAAATACTTAACATAATAGGAAAAGCGAACCCGAAAAAAGTTCTTGTTTTTAGTGCCTTCAAAATGTTGTTTTGGTATGAAGTTAAGAAGTGAGTTTTTAAGCTTTAAAATTAAGGAATTATCTTCTTAATATGCCGTTTAAATTGAGAAAACTGAGTGAAATAATTAGAGCGGAATTTTTACTTGTTTTTAGATGTGATACTGAACCAGTAAAAAATATTTTTATAGTTGGGAACGGTACTGAAGTTTTTAAAAGGAGAGGGGCTTATTGTGTTAGTTTATGGGCTCTTTTACGACTATTGCTGTGTGTTAATTTTATTTTAGTGAATTTTTTGCGTCCATTTATTTCTGAATTATTCGTTTTGAAGGCTCTAAAAATGTACCTTAGCAATAATTTGGAAAACAGAAGTTTTCTTTTGTTTAATGCAAAAAATCACTTAAAAAACACTTAAAAAACACTTGGAATCCACAAAAAAGACCCAAAAACCCTTAGAAACAATATCAGAACTAATTCAAGTTCTTGATGAAGAAGAGAGGACAAGGTACACCACTATTTTAAAATCTATGCAATTGCCAATTTCAGAATTTGAAAAATATGCAACTTGGTCAGATACCTGTTATACCCGTAATTGTATTGTAGAAAATGAAAACTTTGAGCTGATTTTAATTTGCTGGGAGAAAGAACAAATTACAGCAATTCATGATCACGGAGGAGAAGAATGTTGGGTGTATTTTGTAGAAGGAGCATTCAGGGAACATGTCTATACTCAAAATGAAAAAGGAAAATTAAATAGCATCAAAACTACAGATGCTAAGCCTGGAGATGTAGCTTATATGATAGATTTTATGGGGTTTCATAGCCTAGAAAACCGATCAAGTAAAAGAAGTATGTCGTTGCATTTATATGCCAATCCTATTAAGAATTGTAATGTCTACGATTCAAAAGAAAAGGAATTTATTCGCAAGGAACTATCGTATGATAACGTCGAAGAGGTTCATCAATAAACAATAAAAAAATAAAAAAATATGTCTGAGTTAAGTAATGATTTAATCCTTTTTAATGAACTTGTTGAAGTTTTGTTACATGAAGAAGAAAATCATCCAGTTGCAAAACGCATTGATTCAAATGTTCTATATAATACCATCGATTTATCGCTTAGCAAAACAGCAATGGTAGATGGTGCTTTTAAAAAAGTGCTTAAAGATGTACTTGTTGCTACACCAAAAACAGCGACAAGTTTATTTTTTAATCAATTATTTGGAGGGAGACAATCCAAAGCTGTTTTAGGAGATTTATTGGCAGTTTTGCTAAATAATAGCATGTATACTTATAAAGTTGCCGGCCCCCAAGTAGGTATTGAGCAAGAAATAATTAGACAATCTTGTGATATGATTGGTTATGGAGCACAGAGTAATGGAACTTTTCCAACGGGTGGATCTATGAGTAATTATATGGCTTTAATTATGGCTAGAGACGCCAAAGACCCAAGTTGTAGACAAAATGGAATGACAAAACCTTTGGTGATGTATACGTCTAAAGAGTCTCATTATTCGAATGCTAAAAATGCTAGTTTTGCGGGATTGGGTAGGAATAATGTTCAGTATATAGCGGCAGATACTAAAGGACGTATGATCCCTGCTAAATTAGAAGAACAAATCAATATTGATATTCAAAATGGGTTGATTCCAACATTTGTTAATGTAACGGCAGGTACAACCGTATTAGGCGCTTTTGATCCAATTGATGCCATTGCTACAATTACAGAGAAATATGCTATTTGGTTGCATGTAGATGGAGCGTATTGTGGTTCTGTTATTTTTAGTGATGCAAAAAGACATTTGTTAAAAGGAATTGAAAAATCTGATTCTTTTAGTTATAATGCACATAAAATGATTGGGACACCTATGACCTGTTCTATTATTTTAGTGAAGGATAAAAAACAATTGCATGATTCGTTTAGCATTGAAGCAGATTATTTATATCAAACGGATGGAGATGATTTTAATTTAGGAAAAACTTCTTTTCAATGTGGACGTAGAAACGATGCGCTAAAATTTTGGACCTTGTGGAAGTCAGTTGGAACGAATGGATTAGAGAAAATTGTAGATCAACAATTTGACTTAGCAGACATTGCTAGAAACTATGTTTCAAATCATCCAGATTATACCTTGTATAGTTATGAAGATTCTATTTCAATTTGTTTTAATTACAAAGGGATTGACCCTAAAACATTGTGTACTTTATTATACCAACATCAAATAACGGTTGTTGGATTTGGAGCTTTTAACGAAGACTCTTTTGTGCGATTGGTTACCATAAACGCAACAAATACAGAAGAAGATATTTTAAAATTCTTTAAAGTATTGGAAAGTTTTGTGAAACAAAACCAGCATGTTTTAGAAGCAGTCTGTTAGAGGTTTATTTCTGATTTAAAAAATCAGATACAGATTTTGGTAATAAGCTAGAAGCATCACCACCATTTTTAACAATATCTCTAACAATTGATGAACTTATAAATGACGTTTCTGCGCTGGTTAATAAGAACACAGTTTCGATACCAGATAGTTTTCTGTTTGTTTGAGCAATGGCCTTTTCAAACTCAAAATCTGCTGGATTACGCAAGCCTCGTAAAATAAAATCGGCCTTGATGGTTTTACAATAATCTACAGTTAATCCGGTATAGGTTTCAACGGTGATTTTTTGTTCTGCAAAAAAAGCATTCTGAATAAATTTTTTACGTTCATCAACAGAAAACATGTAATTTTTTTTGGCATTGATTCCAATCGCAATTACAATCTCATCA
>JAESTN010000218.1 GCA_016763595.1 Flavobacteriaceae bacterium
AGATTCTAACATCTCTCTTAACAAATCGTTTCCTTCACGGGTTCTTTCTCCAACTCCTGCAAATACAGATAAACCTCCGTGTCCTTTTGCAATGTTGTTAATTAACTCTTGAATCAATACGGTTTTACCTACTCCAGCTCCACCAAATAATCCAATTTTACCACCTTTTGAATATGGCTCAATTAAATCAATTACTTTAATCCCTGTAAATAAAACTTCTGTAGCGGTAGATAATTCGTCAAACTTAGGTGCAGATCTGTGAATTGGCAAACCATTTTCACCTTCTTTAGGCAAATCACCCAAACCGTCAATAGCATCTCCAGTTACATTAAATAATCTTCCATAGATATCTCCACCAATCGGCATTTGAATTGGACTACCAGTTGCCAATACTTCTTGACCTCTTTGTAAACCATCAGTAGCATCCATCGAAATAGTACGCACTGTATCTTCACCAATATGTTGTTGAACTTCTAAAACCAATATGGTACCATCAGTTTTTGTTATTTCTAATGAATCATAAATTTTTGGAAGTGCTCCGTTTTCTGTATTAAACTCTACATCGATTACTGGACCAATAATCTGAGAAACTTTACCTGTTATTGTAGACATTATAGTATCTAATTAATGTTAGTTATTTTATTTGGTGGGTTTTACCCCTCTTTTTCAGGCTGCAAAGGTAATTTATTTAATGTAAATCTAAAAGTGTTTTTAACTTTTTTTGCAATAAAAAAAGCCTTGTACAGAGTACAAGGCTTTTAAATTTATTTGAATGAAATCTTAGTTGTTAGCAACTTTAATTTCAACTCTTCTATTGTTTGCTCTACCAGCTCTAGTTTTGTTAGAATCGATAGCATTTGCAGAACCGTATCCTTTAGCTGTTAATCTAGAAGCATCCACTCCTTTTTTAACGAAATAGTTCATTACTGCATCAGCTCTTTCTTGAGATAACCTAGCATTGATTTTAGCACTACCTGTACTATCAGTATGACCACCAACTGCGAAAGTAGCTTTTGGGAATTCATTCATGATTGCAACAATAGCATCTAAATCTTTAGCTACTCCTGATTTGAAAGAAGATCTTCCAGAGTTAAACAAGATAGATTTAGCACCCATGTTGATTGTCTTAACAGCAGCTTCAGTAATTACTGGCTCTGGACATCCATTGTTAGAAGCAGGTCCTGCTTCGTTCACACAGTTATCATCTTTATCTAAAACTCCGTCACCATCAGTATCAGGCCAAGGACATCCACCGTTTGCAGCTGGACCAGCTACGTTAGGACATTTGTCATCTTTATTAACAACACCGTCACCATCAGAATCTGGACATCCTCTGTTTGCAGAAGATCCTTTTTCGTTAGGACACATATCATCTTTATCAGCGATTCCATCACCATCAGCATCTGGACACCCGTTTAATGCAGCTAAACCAGCAACATTTGGACAAGAATCTTTTGAATCTTGGATTCCATCACCATCAGTATCAGGACATCCGTTGAAAGCAACTAAACCTGCAACATCTGGACAAGAATCATCTTTATCATATACTCCGTCTCCATCAGTATCTTTTCCACCAAACTTAAAGATTACACCAAAAGTGTGTTGAAAATGATCAGCAACTTCTCCTGAGAAATTACGTTTTGCACCTGACTGAAAGTTCAATCCAAGGTTTTCATGAAACCAAACATTAAATCCAGCACCAACATTTAACATTGCCTCTCCGTTTCCTCCAAGTGAAGTATAACCTCCACCTAAATAAACATAAGGGTCAAAATAAGAAGTTGTAGCTCCAAAAACCACATCAACGAACTTGTTCATATCATACTTTACGTTAGCATCAAAAGCATAATACATCATATCTGAATCATTTTCAGCTCTAAATGTTTCAATCTTATTTAATGATCCTGCTAATTGTAAACTAAATCCTTTTTCTAAATACTTTGTTGCAGCGATTCTAGAGATAGAAGGTAATATATTCCAGTCTTTTGTCCCTAAGTAATCTTTAGCGATATCCCCAAAACCAGTTGGAATTCTCACATCAACGGCGTTTAAACCAAAACTAACAGCCCAAGGATTGTTAGAGTCCTGAGCGTTTACATTAGCAACTGTTACCAATGCAACTAAAGCTATCACAGCTATTTTTAATCGTTTCATTATCAAATTTTTAAATTAAAAGTTCTTTATTAAGTTACAAATGTAAGTGGATAAAACTTATTTACAAAGATTTTTTAAAAAAAAATTGCTTTTTTATATCCACCTGCACCCTATTATTTATATAACATTCAAAGATTTCCCAACCTTTACAAATGCAGATATTGCTTTATCTAAATGTTCTTTATTATGAGCAGCTGATAACTGTACTCGAATTCTAGCTTTTTCTTTTGGTACAACCGGAAAAAAGAAGCCTATTACATAAATCCCTTGATCCAATAACATGTCTGCCATTGTTTGTGAAAGTTTTGCATCATACAGCATCACTGGAACAATGGCTGCATCAGCTCCAACCAAGTCAAAACCTGCCTTTTCCATTTCTTCTCTGAAATAGTTTGTATTCCATTCTAGTTTATCTCTTAAAGAAGAATCTTCAGAAATCAACTCAAAAACTTTTAATGAAGCGCCTACAATTGCCGGTGCCAAAGAATTTGAAAACAAATAGGGCCTAGAGCGTTGACGTAAAATTTCTATTATTTCTTTTTTCCCGGTAGTATAGCCTCCCATTGCACCGCCTAATGCTTTACCAAAAGTACCCGTTACAATATCTACACGTTCCATTACATTTTTCAATTCAACAGTTCCTCTACCTGTTTCTCCGATGAACCCTGCAGCATGACATTCATCTACCATAACCATGGCATCATACTTATCTGCTAAATCACAAATTTCATCAAGTTTTGCAACGATTCCATCCATTGAAAAAACACCGTCAGTAACTATAATTTTAAATCGATGGTTTTGTTTATTTGCTTCAATTAATTGCTCTTCTAAAGCTTCCATATCATTATTTGCATACCGATAACGTGCTGCTTTACACAAACGAACACCATCTATAATTGATGCATGATTCAAACTATCAGAAATAATTGCATCTTCTTTTGTTAACAGCGGCTCAAAAACGCCACCATTTGCATCAAAGGCAGCGGCATATAGTATGGTGTCCTCAGTTTTATAAAATTCAGCAACCTTCGCTTCTAATTCTTTATGAATATCTTGTGTCCCACAAATAAAACGAACGGAAGACATTCCGAAACCATGCGTATCCATTGTGTCTTTTGCTGCCTGAATTATTTCTGGGTGATTTGACAATCCTAAATAGTTGTTCGCACAAAAATTAATTACTTCTTCGCCTGTCGAAATTTTAATTACCGCGTCTTGTGATGAAGTAATTATTCTTTCTGATTTATACAATCCTGCATCTTTAATCTCTTGCAGTTCTTGTTCTAATTGGTTTTTTATATTTCCGTACATTTTTAGTCTTTAGATTTGACAAAGATAAATTAAATTTCCTCTATTCTTATTTCATCATTTATATAAATAAGCAACTTTTTTAACACTTTAAAGTTCATTGATATTAACACTTTTTCATAGTGAAATACTTGATGGTGATGGCTTTTAGAAGGCTTCCCTGTTTTATAATCGATAATGGTAACTTCATTTTTAGATTTAAAAACCAATCTATCCGGAATAACAACTTCATTCTCTTCAGTTGTTATTTCTCTTTCATTATAAACAACTACATTTTCTTTATAGTATTCTTCTAGTTTTGGGTGCTTTATAACCTCATCAATTACCTCTCTAATTTTACAAGAATCATCAAGGAAAATCACCCCTTCATTTACATATTGATTTACAACTTTTTCGACATCATTATTGCTAATAATTTTGGAAAACATTTCATGAATTAAATTCCCATACTCAATTGCTTTTCCTTGTTCCGTTTCCCAAAGTTTAGAAGAATTGGCAACCATATATATATTGTGTTGCTGCCAAGGATTGCTTACAAATAGATCTTGAATTGTTGTTTTTGATTTTTCTTTAGAATTTTTACTTACTTTTTTTCTATCACCAAATGTATAGTTCACTTTGTCATCAGACCATTCTCCAATTGCATTTAAATAGTTGATTAAAACACCCGATGTATAATTCGCATTTACCTCTCCTTTTGGTGAAATTGTTTTTTCTGTAATCACATATAATTGCTCTACAGATCTTGTTAATGCAACATATAATAAATTATAGCTGTCTAACTCTAACTCTTCTCGTTGAAAATTGTAAATATTCTCTCCTGATTTCCCAGCGTATTTTATACTTTTATTTGAACTAACCAATAATTCGTTAAACCCTTCAAATTGCTCAATAGGCAAATCTGTTATCCAAGATTTAGGGTTGATTTGTTGATACACATCAATATTATACGGCAAAATAACTACCGGAAATTCCAATCCTTTAGATTTATGAATTGTCATAATCTGAACAGCATTTTCAGCTTCTGGAGCTACAATACTTAGCTTGTCTTTCTTACTTTCCCAAAAATCTAAAAACTGCTGAATGTCTGTACCTTTTTGTTGCTGTTCAAAAACGATGTCTAAGAAAAACTGCAAATACGCATCAGAAACAGTCGTTAAATTAAATGCCCTTATTATCTCTTCAATCTTTTCATAAAACGGAATTTGATTGAAATTCTCAAGATTAAAATCGATTCCAAGCTCTTTTATCTTCACAAAGAAATTGTTCTTGTTTTTTATTTCAAACAACGTAATAAATGAATGTTTATCTCGTGCTATTTTTAGATGCTCATATAGAAAATAAATAAGCTTCACCCAAGCTGAATGATCTTTTGGGTGCTGAATTACTTGCAATACATCAATAATAAAATTTACTTTTTTACTATTCTGTATTAACAACGTTTCTGAAGAAACAATGTTTACTCCATTTTCTGATAAATAATTTGCAATGGTTACACCTTCTTTATTCTTTCTTACTAAAACGCACACTTCTTTTCTTGAAAAATCAGGATCTAAACGCTCTATCGTTTCTAATACTTTCTTTGCGTATTTTAATTCATTTTCTTCTTTGTCTGTTTCCTTTTCTAAAAAATCAATTGAAACAAATCCCCCAATTTTTTTGGTTGATTTTTGAGTATTTCCTTCAACAAATAATTGTTGATACATTGGGTTTTTAAAATAACTAGAAACGAATTGAAAAAACGAATTATTAAAATCTATTATCTCACTATAACTTCTATAATTTGTATCTAATCCTTTTATTTCTTTATGAGTTTGAAACGGATTGGCTCTTTTTTCATTTTGATTTTCTGAACCTAGCTTTATAAACTGCTCTGCTTTGCCTCCACGCCAACGGTAAATTGCCTGCTTGCCATCGCCAACCAATAATAAATTACTGTTTTCTTGAGACAACGCATTGTCTATTAACGGAATTAAATTTTGCCATTGCAATACAGAAGTATCTTGCATTTCATCAATAAAATAATGCATGAATTTTTGTCCAATTCTTTCGTAAATAAAAGGCGCTGGTTCTTCTTTGATGTTATTTGAAATTAATTGATTAAATTCTGAAATTAATCGAATGTTATTTTCTTCTTTTATGGTGGATAACTCTGAATTTATCTTTGTTAAAACGGCTAACGGAATAATGCTTTTTAACACCAGTTGGTTCAATGTATATTGCTCATATAATTTCTCTGATTCAGTATATAACTCAAGTAATTCAGGTAATATTCCTTCAATAGAAGCTTTTATTTCATCTGATTTAGATTTTGCATAAAACATGTTTTCCTCTATGCGTTGCTTCAATTTTGATTCATCAAAAAACTTTGCTTTTTCAGGGGTACTCAGTGATAAAAAATGCTTTGGTAGTAATGAATAATAAAAATCATTATGCTTCAAATTTATGCTGCCTATTATTGACAACCCTTTTTCTCCTATTTCAGTAAATCTTGACTTAAGGTCTTTTTGGTTTTTAGTAAGTTTCTTTTTTAGCGAAGTAAAATCGCTAATCGTTTTTGAATTCAACGTTTTAAAATGTTTCGCATCTTCATCATTCAGCAATATTTTAGCAAAATCATTTAAATCATGAGAAATATCCCAAGACTTATCTTCTTTTGCTTTTTCTAAAGAAAAATCAATTAAGGTCGTGGTTACGTCATTTTCAATTCCAATTTTTGAAATCAAAATAGCGACTGCTTGATTCAATAACGTTTCTGAATCCAACTCTACTTCAAAATTAAGATTCAACCCTAAGTCAAAGGCAAAACTCTTAATAATTTTGTGTGTAAAACTATCAATTGTTGTAATTGCGAAAGCACTATAATTATGTAAAATTGCTTCTAATGCCAGACGACTTCTAAGTTGAATTGTTTCTTTGTCTAAACTTGTTTCTTCAATAATTTTCTGCAATACATCATTTTCATTTCCTTCAGAGAATAGCTGCAAATTACTTAAAATTCGCTCTTTCATTTCTGCTGCAGCTTTATTGGTAAACGTAATGGCTAGAATACTCTGAAAGGTATATCTATCATCAGAATTTAAAACAACTTTTAGATACTCTTTTACAAGTGTAAACGTTTTTCCACTTCCTGCCGATGCATTATAAACCTGAAAACTTGATGCTATTTTCACAATTTGATTTTAGTGCAAATTAGGTGTTTTTAAAATAAGAGGCAAGACTCATTTTGATTTTAATAAAGCGTATACATTCATGTTTTAAAAGAAAACAACCTTGCTTTTGACTCTACTATTACCCTCTAAATAAGAAGAAATCCTTTTTAATAGATTCTATTTTAGAATCATCATTTGTTATGATGTAATCGATGGCTTTATCAGTAAAGCTTTTTCCTTTTTCAGTCAAAAAAATGATATTTTCTTCAATGGTTATCATGTTGTTTCTTAACGCCAAATCTAGGACTGATTTTGAGCGTACTTTTCGCCAATTGATATGTTCATTTAAATGATTAATATGACGTTCTTTTTTTTCTGTATGATTATTTAAATGCAATAAAAATGTCAACAAAGAAACTTCAATTTTTTGTCGTCTATTTCGGTACAATACAGAGATCAATCCTCTTTTGGGAGCAAACAAATACACCAGTAAAAAAACCATTCCTAAAACCGTGGTCATAGATCCAGAAATTGAAGCATCTAACCAATGTGCTAACCAATATCCAGAAATTGCCGAAAAAACACCAAAAAAGACCGAAAGCAAAAGCATTTTCTTCAGGTTATCAGTTAATAAATAAGC
>JAESTN010000422.1 GCA_016763595.1 Flavobacteriaceae bacterium
CTTTTTTGGCACCCTGGGCGTTGATGATGCCACCCGATGTAGCCAATATCACCGGGGCGACTCTTTTCTTGTTTGGCGGCATTAGGGCAAAGCAGGCCTGGCAGGTGTTGCGCTACCAACGCAATATGCGTCGTTTGCCCGATTATCGATTGCGGGCAGATCGAATGCCTGTCAGCCAGCACAAACTGTTTTTGGGTAAGGGCTTTCGTTGGACACAGCAACATACCCAACGCTTGCGCGATACGTTAAAGCCTGATGCTCAACGCTATGTTCAACCGAGTATGTTCTACCATTGGGCACGGCAAAAAGAAGTGGTCTGGGAGCGCAAACCATTGTTGTCACTCCTGGCCAAAGGCTTGCGCAGCCGCTCAAAATTAAACCCATTAGCGCCATTGCCGAATGTCGGTGGTAAACCGGCATTGCATGCGGTGGAACCTCATGAGCAGTCGGTGTGGATGGATCTTAGTGAACGTGTCGGGCACACGCTGGTGTTAGGTACCACACGTGTGGGTAAAACCCGACTGGCCGAAGTGCTAATTACTCAGGATATTCGCCGAGGCGATGTTGTTATTGTATTTGATCCGAAAGGTGATGCTGATTTGCTGCGCCGTATTTATGCCGAAGCCAAACGTGCCGGGCGATTGGATGACTTTTATCTGTTCCATTTGGGGTTCCCCCAGATATCGGCTCGCTACAATGCCATTGGTAACTTCTCACGTATCACTGAAGTGGCCACCCGGATCGCCAATCAATTACCCAATGAGGGTAACTCCGCCGCCTTCAAGGAATTTGCCTGGCGTTTCGTCAATATCATTGCTCGTGCTTTAGTGGCGCTGAATCGTCGTCCCGATTACCAACAGATTCGCCGTCATATCAATGATATTGAGCCCCTGTTTGTCGAGTACGCACGGTATTGTGCCAAACACTCTGGCCTTGATGACTGGGAGGCGCAGGTCAATGAGCTGGCAGGCACGATCAAGGAACGTAATTTACCGATGTCGTTACGTGGGCGATCCATTGATGCCATTGCCTTGATGCGTTTTCTCCAAGATAAAGCCGTCTATGATCCAGTGTTGGATGGTTTAGTCTCGGCGTTTAAATACGACAAGACCTATTTCGACAAGATTGTCAGTTCGGTTGGCCCATTGATGGAAAAGCTGACCACCGGCAATATTGCGGCATTGATTTCACCCGACTATCAGGATGAAGAAGATCACCGCCCGATCTTTGAATGGATGGATGTGATTCGTCGTAAAGGCATTGTTTATGTGGGATTGGATGCCCTCACGGATACCACGGTGGCGAGCGCGGTGGGTAATTCCATGTTTGCAGACTTGGTCTCCGTGGCGGGACACATCTATAAGCATGGTGTCACACCCGAAAGTTCTGACACAAACCTGGAGCAGGATTCGCGACACAAATCGCCTCAGGCCAATGAGCGGTCAATCCCGACCATCTCCCTGCATGCGGATGAATTCAACGAGTTAATTGGTGACGAGTTTGTGCCCCTGCTGAACAAAGCTGGTGGTGCGGGGTTTCAGGTCACTGCTTACACCCAGACCTGGTCAGATGTCGAAGCGCGGATCGGTAATAAGGCCAAAGCGGGACAAGTGGCCGGTAACTTCAATACGATGATCATGCTGCGGGTCAAGGAGTTGGCCACGGCAGAAATGCTCACCGAACAGTTGCCCCGCGTTGAGGTGTTTACCTTAATGAGTGTCTCCGGGGTGGATGATTCATCGGATCCCGGCTCTGGTGTCGATTTTAAATCACGCAATGAGGATCGTATCAGTGTCTCTGAAGTTCCCATGCTGAGCGCCGCTGATATGGTATCGCTACCCAAAGGACAGGCCTTCGCTCTATTAGAAGGTGGCCACCTGTGGAAAATTCGCATGCCGCTGCCGGATAGTCGTGGGGATGATGCGATGCCAGCGGCATTTGCAGAGATTGCCGAAGATATGCAACGCACCTATATCACCAATGACCATTGGTACCGTTCCAGCGAAACCTGGTGGCAAATGGGTGTTGAACCGTCATCTCTCAGCGAATCATCCGATAATAATAGCGCTACTCACAATGGCTGAGGTGTCTGCCCCACGTCGACCTGTCTCACAGCCGGGTGTATTTTCCCGTAGTCTCACCGGGCTGGCGCAATGTTTAAAGTGGTTGCTGGTGTCATTGCTGTTCTCCATTATTATTGAGTGGATTGGCATGGTGTTTTGGTGGGAGGAGCAAGGGTTGGCGCACAGTCGGCAGATGTTGGCTATGGAGTTGAATTATCTGGATATAGACTTCCGCCGTAGTTTGTTAACATCAGATCCTTTGCAATTTGCCAAAGACCTGGCTGGCCGTTTTTATCATGTATTGTTTGAACTCACTCGACTCGCTGATCTTATTGAATGGGTGACGCCTGTCCCTAACGCAGGTGAAGAGGGATTCCGGGTCACATTGCATCATACTTATCGTCCGACGGCAGAATTTATTCTAGCGGCCATGCAGATGACCCAGGTCTTTGCGGTACGGCTGGCCATTCTGATATTGGCAACACCGGTATTTGGGCTATTTGCCCTAGTGGCGCTGGTCGATGGCTTGGTACGTCGTGATCTCAGGCGCTGGGGCGGCGGTAGGGAAAGCTCTTTTGTTTATCACTATGCCAAGAAGACCGCGCTTCCTTTGGTGATTGTTGCCTGGGTGGTGTATTTGGCGCTGCCATTTAGTTTGCACCCATCCTGGATAATCCTGCCGTTTGCCATAGGGTTTGGTCTTACGGTCACCGTGACGGCGGGTACATTTAAGAAATACTTATAATCAAGTGGGCATGAACTCACTTGATTATAAGTAACTATGTACGTTACAGTGGGTTAAATGAAGGAAGATTTTAGTTGATCAAGAGTTTTAAGCATAAATGGTTAAAGGCTTTTTATCTGGCTGACGAGGTCAGTAAAAAGGTTCCGGCGGCTATTGAGGATCGCCTATTCAGGAAGTTGCAATTAATTGACGATGCTAGCTGTGATCTTGACCTGCGTTCCCCACCTAGCAACCATTTTGAAAAGCTGAGTGGAAAGTTGGCAGGCAAACATTCTATACGCGTCAATAAACAGTGGCGACTAATATTTGAATGGTCGGGTGAGCGGGGTGAAGCATACAGTCTTTATCTGGACAACCACGATTATCGTTGAGGTAGAAAATGAATATCACAAAAAGACAACCTGTCAGTGTGGGTGAAATGATTACTGAAGAATATTTGGTGCCACTGGGTATCACTCAGGGGCGGCTGGCTGAGGCGATGGGTGTCAGTCGTAAGACGGTGAATGAGCTATGCACCAATAGGCGATCTGTTACTGCCGATACAGCGTTAATGCTGGCTGCCGTTTTTGGTAATACAGTGGATTTTTGGCTGAAGTTACAGCAAAGAAATGATGTCTGGAAAGCGCTGAATACACCCAAGCGTAGAGTTCGTATAGACAAGGCCAAGCCTATTGCGGCATAGGGTTTATTCAAAAGCGCTACAAAAGGTCGTGGCATCCTGATTCAGCACATCCAGAACAATTCCCGCCGCAGGAATACCTTCTGGGTTTATGGAGCGTTGGCGGGGGAGGATATGAGATGAACCCTGATGGGGATGCGCTGTTACAAAGTGGACAGTCTATAGCTGCTTCTGTTCTACCCGCCGTATTTGCCATTTTTGATCGGTGGGGTTTGACAAGAAAAGAGCAGGCGATGCTATTGGGTTTGCGCACCAAACGTACATTGAATGGCTGGAAAAATAACCCCGACAAGGCCCGGTTGAGTCGAGATTTATTAGAAAGGACCAGCTATATTTTGGGCATCTACAAGTCTCTGCAAATCTTATTTTCGAGCCAAGTGCTGGCAGATGGCTGGCTGAGGATGCCGAATGACAACCCTAAGTTTAACGGTGCTCAACCCTTGGATCGGATGCTGGCCGGATTAGTCATTGATCTTGCGACTGTCAGAAGCTTTCTTTTGGGTGAATTACAGCAATAATTATGTACGGAAGAGTGCTGTACAAAATAATCTAATCTTGCCACTATTTCTCAACTATTGTGTTAATCAGTGGAGGAGCCTCGTTATGGCTACATCGCGTATTGAGATGAGAATTGATGAAACCGTCAAGGCAGCCGCTGAAAAAGCGGCTGCTCTCGAAGGTATGAAAAGTTTAACGGAATACGTTGTCCGTCTGATTGAAAAAGATTCCCAGCGTATCATCAAGGCGCATGAATCAATTACGGTCGAAAATGACGTGTTTGATCGATTTATCCTCGCTTGTAATACTGCCAAAGCACCTAACCAGAAACTACGTGAGGCCAAAAAGCTTGCTCAGCGTAAGGGTATCCAGTGATCCCTGGCTCTCAATTCGTTGAGCTCGATAAAACTGTCCATGACCGTAAAGCCTTTGATTGTGGCACACAGGAGCTAAATCTATTTTTTCAGTAATTTGCTGCAAGGCAAAGGGCTGCCGGAATCAGTATGACGATGGTGCTGCCCGCACAAGGCAATATGGCAGATATTTGTGCCTATTACACACTGTCACATACCGAAATAAAACGACAATCGTTGCCAAAGTCAGCACAAAGAGGTTGCCACATTATCCCATACCGGTCATCCTGATAGCGCAGCTCGCGGTACATCGTCAACCCAGCCACGCACGTCCACATCCTTTTTGTCAGCCGAACCATTTTTGTCGTTAAAAGGCTTGAACGTCAGATGTTTCGATGCAATAACGTGGTCGAGATCGGCTTTGGGATAAGTACTTCCTGGGCCGTTCCACCAAGTCCAGGATGTGGATTTGGTTAGTCTGCGCATTTTGTTCCAGCGATTACCGGCATCCCGGTCGATCTTTTTGAGTTCAGTCTATGCATCAATGGCTTTATCGAACGGGTATTTCATGCCCATGGTGTTGAGATCACCCAGAATGATAAAATGGGCATCCTTGCCATCGGGCAGTGCTTTGTCCAGTGTCCGCTTGAGTTTGAAGGCATGATCCAGTTGGTCATCACGAAGTCCCAGCCCAATGGGTTCGCTGTGACTTTTCAGGTGCAGGAACAACAGGGAATAGTTTTCACTATTGATGGTCAGGGTGAGCAGTGCACCAGGGCGCAGATAATTGTTGCCCGATTTAAACTCGGTACGTTGTGAAAAGAAGGCTGTTTTATTCGCTTTAACACCGACCAGAATTTCCTGAGATTCACGTCCTTCTGTAATGTGCCATTGGTATCCTGGCAGCGCGGCAGAGAGAGAAGAAAAAATGCTTTTGCCATGACAATCTCCTTTTGACTCATGCCAGTAAATTTTATACTGGTGACAGTGTAACCAAAATTAAAAGCACTGCAATGATGGAATAGATTCCCCATCGTCCTCTAACACCCAGTCCTTCACTATGCCCCGTAACAACAGCACGGGAGCATCAGTGACATGTCACGCCACCTTTGGCAAATCATCAGTCTTATTTTTGGTATTTCTATTTCGCCTCTCATGTATGCAGATGCGGGTGCGGAGCGTGAAGCATTAGCAAGAATTATCCATGAGCTGCAGGCTATCGAATTGATGGTCGACAAAGCGCAAGTTCAAGGTGAAAAAGATACTCGCATCCGGTTTCAGTATCAGTGGCTGCGCCAAGATCTCAGGCAAATTAAAAGCGGTATCCAGTCCCATATTGATGCCCCTCGTGTACAGCCACGTTCCTTCCCGCCTTTGCGCGGCGACTACCGTCGTTAGGTGTTCATGATGAGCCCTGCTCAAAACACTGTCTTCCAAGCCGGGTCTGGCGTTTTGCCTGGCACCCTGCTGACGGCCATTGCATCAATGGTGATGGTGCTGGCCTTCGTGTGGGTTATCTGGATCACGTTGGGGACATTCCGTGCCTGGCAAGAAGGGCAAGTCACGATACTGGATGTTTCGTGGAGTGCGTTAAGGGCCAGCATTATTTTAATGGTTTTAGGTTTTTATCTACGGTGAGTCACACCTTTAAAAGCCATCGTAAACCGGGAGTCTGTCCCGTAAAAAGATACCGGGGTAATCCCCATTTTTATTGATGTAAGACAAGAGGAAATACATTATGGCCAATTCATCCACACAACAAACTTCATCAAAAACCGTTCAATCACAAAGGATATTCCTCGGCCTACTGGCGACGATATTTCATTCACCCTTGTGGGCCGCGTTACCGACGCCGGTCGCGCCGAGCACCGCGCCTCCAGCGGGTGACTGGCTCGGATTGATTCAAGGCTACATCAAGGATGGCGGTCTGGTGTTGGGGCTCGCTATAGCGATTTTAGGTTTTCTTTGGATTGCTTACCTGGGTTTTGCCAAATTCAACGAAGCACGACAAGGCAAAGCAGAATGGGCCGAGGTTGGCGTGCTGGGTATCGTCGGTGCCATCGTGTTGATTTTCGCGAGCTACTTACTGACTGAAGCTGCTGGCGTCATATAAGCAGAGCCTTCTCACAGAACCTGACTAAGGATATTTCACGTGTCTTATCAACAGGAGATTTTGGCGGATCGGCTTAATGCTGAGCCTGTCATCTTTAAAGGCTGCTCATCCTCTGAGTTGGGCATGATTGTTGGCGTGTCCGTTTTAATTTGGCTACCGTTAAGCCTCCTGATTGCCTGGATGATCGGTGTGGTCACCATGGGCTTTGGCCTCGCGGGAGTGGGTGTTATTGCAACGGTGTTGGTCTGTGCATCGGTTTTTCAGCGTATTAAGCGTGGCCGCCCGGATGGTTACTACCAACAACGGTTTCAAATTTATTTGCATGAACAGGGACTGCGACGGTCGCCCTGGATACGCCATAGCGGCGTCTGGGATATTGGGAGGACGCGTCATGCGACGATATCGCTACGAGATTGATAATGTCCGATCCCACTTGCGATCACTGTGGTGTGTCATTGGGTTTCAAGTATTGGTCATTCTGGCCCTGTGGTTTGGTTGGAGTCAGTCACCCAAAAACCTTCGGGTGCATGTGCCACCGGACTTACGTTCCGGAGCCATCTTGGCGGCGGAAGAAGTGCCACCTGCCAATGTCTATGCCTTTGCGTTTTATATCTTTCAGCAACTCAATCGTTGGCCGGAAAATGGTGCCAGTGATTATGGTAAAGCCATTTTCCGGCTAGCACCGTACCTGACCCCGCGCTATCGCAATGACTTGATTGCGGATATGGAGTTGAAGGCCAGGGGCGGGGAGCTCACCTACCGTATTCGCGGTATGCACGAAGTCGTGGGACACGGGTTTGAGGAGCGTCGTGTTGACGTGCTGGCATCGAATGTGTGGGTCGTCTGGTTGGATTTGGATCTCCTCGAATCTGTCAAAGGGATGACCGTCAAGCAAACGACCATTCGTTACCCATTACGTATTGTACGCCATGACATTGACCCGGAATCGAACCCCTGGGGGTTAGCGCTGGATGGCTACGAAGGCGATGGCCCTCGGCGATTAAGTGCTGATGAAATTACCGAAACAAACTACCTAAATAAAGAAGGTTAAGAGCGATGAATCAATCTAAACAGCGGTATTGGATAAGCACCATTTTGGTAGTTATTGTTTTATTCCCACTCATGACGGTAGCGGATAATCAACCCGCCGAACCTAGCGAGATGATTGAGCGTATTCTCTGGAAGAAGATGCCGATTGCTGTGACTTTAATCGTCGGTCAGGAGCGTTTGGTACATTTTCCTGATTCGGTCAGTGTGGGTATTCCTCAATCACTCACACCGATACTGCGCAGCCAAAGTATTAACGGCATAGTCTACCTTACAGCGCGAGAACCCTTTGAAGCCAGCCGTGTCATCGTGCGTTCTGAACAAGGTGAACCGATTTACGTCCTGGATATTTCAGCCAAAGAAGCTGATCCAGAAAGCACCCGGCTACCGACCTTGCAAATTCTGCTTGCGAACCCTACGCCAGATGAGCTGGCATCAGACGGCACGGCGGTATCGTCAGCGCAATGGGGCTATGTTGCACTCACGCGCTATGCCGCCCAGCAACTTTATGCACCGGCCCGATTACTGCCTAATGCACTGGGTATCGTTCGGATTCCGGTTACACAGCAATCATTTGAACTGATTCAGGGTGGTCAGGTTGACGCTATTCCAGTGGCGGCCTGGAAGGCAGGTTTGCACAACATCACTGCCGTTAGGTTGAGCAATAAAACCCAACATCCTGTGGTGCTTGACCCTCGTCAGCTGCGTGGCACCTGGCTCACCGCAACCTTTCAGCATAATCGATTGCTGCCATCGGGCAATGAAGCAGATTCCACCGCTGTCTATCTGATTTCAGATAGACCCTTTGACGTGTCATTTTGACAAATACTGATTTTAGGAGCTGCGATGTCAATGGTAACCAGTAACCGACTCTTGCCTTTATTGGTCGGCATTGTGATGGTGCTGACGGTATTTGTGACCATCAAATCTTGCTCGGAAGGGGATAGCAATGCGTATGTGCTGGATGCTGTTCCTCAAGCGCCTAAGCCGGACGCAGATACGCCCGCTGATACCATCAAAACGCTCACGGCAAATGTTAGCGCCATGACCACCGAGGTGAGGGCGCTACGCCAGGACAATGTGGCTTTAAAATTGGAGAGCCAGAGCCTGTTAAAAGACCGAAGCCAGATTGAAAACACTGTGCTGTCACGCCTGAAAAAAATAATGCAGGCAAAGGACCGCGAAAACAATCAATCCACTGATGCGTCAATTATGACTGAATTAACAGCACGTGTTGATGCACTGACACAATCATTGTCAGACACTCAGCGCTATCCCACGAAGTCTTCCGGTTCCTCCGATATACCCATAGGGCTGGGGTTGGATGGATTGGCTTCGTCATTGCCAGCCGCCGAACCCTTGGTTTGGGTTGAACCTTTAGAGAAAGCAGTTCAAGTGCCTAATGACGGTAGCCTACTGAGTCGCTTTGGGCGATCGACACAAAACGTCCTGGCAAGTGCTCAACCCCGAGGCGAGCAGCTGCTCAGCAGCGGCGCGAAGGCACTCAATAGCGCCACCCCTGTGTATACCATCCCTCGCAATGCCACCCTGATTGGATCTGTTGCCATGACGGCACTGGTTGGACGGGTGCCGGTTCAGGGGCAGGTGCGTGACCCCATGCCCTTTAAGGTGATTGTTGGCAAGGCCAATCTGGCGGCCAATGGTCTAACAATTCCCGGTATACAGGGCATGGTGTGGAGCGGCACCGCGATCGGTGATTGGACACTATCGTGTGTGTCCGGGCAGCTTGAGTCGGTTACCTTTGTGTTTGAGGATGGCACCATACAGACACTGTCCAGTGACGATAACAGTAGCCGTGGTTCCAGTGGAAGCACTGACAAGCCACTGGGCTGGATATCCGATGCTCGTGGTATTCCGTGTATCACGGGTGAGCGTAAAACCAATGCCCCCGCTTTTTTAACCCAGCGGATCGGTGTATCAGCCATGGAGGCAGCGGCCAATGCTGCCGC
>JAESTN010000219.1 GCA_016763595.1 Flavobacteriaceae bacterium
AATAATTTTTCCCGCTTCAGCAAAAGGTGCTGCAGAATTTTGTAGTATGTCTACAGGCAAAATCCCAAATAAAACAATGGTTCCAAAAATATAAATACACGTAGATATTATTGTTCCTAGCATGGTTGCTTTTGGAATTATTTTCTCTGGATTCTCAACATTTTCAGCAGGAATACTTGCGCTTTCAATTCCTAAAAAAGCATACAAAGTTAATGCGGCAACGACAGGGAATGTTGCAAAATTACTTTCTCCTGTTAAGTTAAATTCCGGGAAATTATCTAAACTAAAAAAGAACCCTCCAATTACAATTACAAAAATCAATGGTACTAATTTTAATACCGTAGTTACAACTTGTACTTTCCCAGAAGTTTTTACTCCTTTGGTGTTAATCCATGTAAAAAACCAAATCATACTCAACCCAACAGTAACCGCTATTATTGAATTGGTTTCTAAAATTGGAAAGAAAAAGCTCAGTGCACCAATAATTGCAATTGCTATTGCTGCATTACTTATCCAAACAGAAATCCAATACCCCCAAGCAACCAAAAACCCAATAAAATCTCCAAATCCGGCTTTCGAATACGTGTAAGGACCACCACTTTTATTAATGATTATTTTACTGAAATTACTAAATATTTTTGCTAATATTATTGCTCCTGTTGCCGTAAATATCCACCCCAATAAACTAATACTTCCAAATTCACCTAAAGAAGATGGCAAAAGAAAAATCCCTGCACCAATCATATTACCAACAACTAAAGATGTTGTTGTTATCAATCCAATTTTTTTCTGTTTAGAACTCATAATAATTATGTATTTTTAGAATCAATTCTTGAAAGGTACAAAAATTAACGAACTGATTATGAAGTACAATATTCACTCCGATATCAAAAAATCTGAAACATTACCTGCTACTTTCTATAAAGATATCGCTGTTTTTGAAGCAACAAAAGAAAAGGTTTTTTTAAATTCTTGGCAATGGATTGGTGATGAAGATGTAGTTCCTTTTCCACAATCTGTGCATCCATTTGTATTATTAGACGGGTATTTAACCGAACCTATGGTATTGACAAAAAACAAAGAAAATGAAATAAATTGTTTAACAAATGTATGTACACACAGAGGGAATTTAGTTGCGTTAAACCCCGGTAAATCGAGGAAATTAACGTGTTTTTATCACGGAAGAAGGTTCAACTTAAATGGTGAATTTGAACACATGCCAGAATTTGAACAAACAGAAGATTTTCCTAGACCTTGTGATAATTTGCATAAATTTCCATTGAAAAAATGGGGTAAATTCTTATTTGCTGGTTTAAACCCTTCGTTTGATTTTCAGCAAGTAATTGACAAGATGAATGAACGTGTAGGTTTTTTACCACTGGAAGAATTTACTTTAGACACCTCGTTATCAAAAGAGTATTTAGTACATGCAAATTGGGCCTTGTATTGCGATAATTACTTAGAAGGTTTTCATGTTCCTTTTGTACACCCGGATTTGAATGCTGTACTAGATTATGGGAGTTACAAAACAGAAGTATATGCGTATTGCAACTTGCAAATTGGGTATACAGATGATGCTACTGATGTTTTCAATTTACCAGATGGTCATATCGATTCTGGTAAAAATGTAGCTGCATATTATTATTGGGTTTTCCCAAATATGATGTTTAATTTTTATCCTTGGGGCTTGTCTGTAAATATTGTGAAACCATTGGATTTGAATAGAACAAAAGTTTCTTTTATTTCTTATGTGTATGATCCAACAAAACTAAATCAAGGTGCAGCTGGCGATATTGACAAAGTACAACGAGAAGATGAATTTGTTGTAGAACATGTACAAAAAGGCGTGCAATCTTCTTTTTACAAAGCTGGTCGATTTTCACCAACTAGAGAACAAGGTGTTCATCATTTTCATAGCTTATTAGCTCAATTTTTAAACGACTAAATAAAACACAGATTCATCGACTATTTCAGATGGAATATTTACATTTGAAACATTAATCAAATACATTCACATGAAACCAGATTTATTTCAAGCTCCAGATTACTATCAATTAGATGATTTATTAACTGACGAACACAAATTGGTAAGAGACGCCGCTAGAGAATGGGTAAAAAGAGAAGTTTCTCCGATCATAGAAGAATACGCACAAAAAGCTGAGTTCCCTCATCAAATCATAAATGGTTTGGCAGAGATTGGTGCTTTTGGACCTTATATTCCAGTAGAATATGGTGGTGCGGGTTTGGATCAGATTTCTTATGGTTTAATTATGCAAGAGATTGAACGTGGAGACTCTGGTGTAAGATCAACTGCTTCTGTACAATCTTCTTTGGTAATGTATCCTATTTGGAAATATGGAAACGAAGAACAACGTCAAAAATACTTACCAAAATTAGCTTCTGGGGAATGGATTGGATGTTTTGGATTGACAGAACCAAATCATGGTTCTAATCCAAGCGGAATGGAAACAAAGTTTAAAGATATGGGTGATCATTATCTTTTGAACGGAGCCAAAATGTGGATTTCAAATGCCCCTTTTGCACAGGTTGCTGTAGTTTGGGCTAAAGATGAAACGGGTAGAATTCATGGATTACTTGTAGAACGTGGTATGGAAGGTTTTTCAACTCCAGAAACACATAACAAATGGTCATTACGAGCTTCATCAACTGGTGAATTGATTTTTGATAATGTAAAAGTTCCTAAAGAAAATTTATTGCCCAATAAATCTGGATTAGGAGCTCCATTAGGGTGTTTAGATTCGGCTCGTTATGGTATTGCTTGGGGTGCAATTGGTGCGGCAATGGATTGTTATGATACCGCTTTAAGATACTCTAAAGAGCGTATTCAATTCGGAAAACCAATTGGACAATTTCAATTACAACAAAAGAAATTAGCTGAAATGATTACTGAAATTACCAAAGCACAATTATTAACTTGGCGTTTGGGAGTTTTACGAAACGAGGATAGAGCAACCTCTGCTCAGATTTCTATGGCCAAACGAAATAATGTAGATATGGCAATTACTATTGCTAGAGAAGCAAGACAAATGTTAGGTGGTATGGGTATTTCTGGAGAATACTCAATTATGCGTCATTCTATGAACCTAGAAAGTGTAATTACTTACGAAGGAACTCACGATATTCACTTATTAATTACAGGGTTAGATATTACAGGGTTAAGCGCTTTCAAGTAGCCGTTATAAACTGTTTTTTTTATGAACTATTACTGTAAATTATTAAGCACTTTTTAATAAAATATTCGGGCATCGCTTACAGTTGATGCCCTTTTTTTTGTACTTATTACAACAAGTATCCTTTGGCTTAATACAATTTGAAGAACAAACGTTCTCACAAATTGATGTAGAAACCATTGATTTTATTTTAGTTTTTTCAGTATAAAAAATGATCATATCCTAAATTAAGGTGCAAAAATAAGCATTTATTTAGAATAAATAAAAATAAGCGCCTTGCTTTATTTATTTTTTTTTGATCCACTAATGATGAGTAATAATAACGCAACGACTAAACCGATAGCAACCAACACAAATACTCCAATCATAATGGTTCCGTTGGTCCAAGAAACTAAAGGGAAATTAAGTCCAAACATATCTTTCTGTTTATAAGCATAATTAGAATGTATCTAGAAGGTAAAATATGATATTTATCAAGTTAGCCATTTTTATATTTCTAATAAATGAACCTGATTTCTGTGTAGTTTAATCTTTCCTTTTTTCTCTAAAGCTTTTAATAATCGAGAAACAACAACCCTTGAAGTATGTAAATCACTCGCTATTTCTTTATGAGTTACTTGGTTCAGTTCGTTTTTATTGACAATCGCCTTGTCTTTTAAATACTTCTGTAATCGCTCATCCA